>NZ_NWTH01000019.1:0-135856 GCF_002531555.1 Sinorhizobium sp. BJ1 | reverse complement strand
CCAGACAGGCATTCGATCCCAACCGAAAAGCGGCTTGACTTTTCCATTACTCAGCGGCCTCACGCTCGGACTCGGGAACGACGGCAAGTTCGATGCGGAACACGGCTCCCCCTTCGCCATGGTTCGACACCGTCAGGCTGCCACCGAAATCCTTGATGATGTTGTAGGAAATTGAAAGGCCGAGACCGAGCCCCTTGCCCACCCCCTTGGTCGTATAGAAGGGATCGAAGATGCGTTCGGCGATAGCGGGTGCGACGCCAGCGCCGCGATCGCGGATGGTCAGCACCGCCGTGCCGCCTTCGGGCCAGGCGCGCACCGTAATCGTGCGGTCCTCGAGCCCTTCGACCGCGTCGGCCGCATTGGAGATGACGTTGACGAGCACCTGCTGCAGCCGCACCGAACCGGCGCGGACGACGAGCGGTTCGGTGCCGAGGTCGATATCGATTGCGGCGTTCGCCGTCTTCAACCGCGTTGCGACGATCTCCATCGTATCGTGCATCACATCTTCGAGCGGTACGGGGCCGAGCTTTTCGTTCGGCTTGCGCGCGAAATTGCGCAGATGCCGGCTGATCGCCGCCATGCGGTCGATAAGGCCGGAGATGCGCCTGACATTGTCACTCGCTTCCGTCGTTCTCCCCCGCTCGATCAGCAGCGCCGCGCTGTCGGCATAGGTCTTGGCGGCCGCAAGCGGTTGGTTGAACTCGTGCGAGAGCGCCGCTGACATCTGGCCGAGCCCCGCAAGCTTGCCGGCCTGGACGAGATCCGCCTGCGTCTGGCGCAACTGTTGCTCGGTAAGCCGCCGTTCGGCGATCTCCGCTTCGATCCGCGCGTTGACGCGAGCGAGATCGGCCGTGCGCTCCTCGACCCGGCGCTCCAGTTCCTCCTGCGCCTGCTCCTGCATCAGCATCCGCTCCCGCAGCCGCGCGCGCCGCTGGATGAGGATTGCGATCGCCAAACCGGTAAGGCAGAGCAACAGGATGGCGGCCGCGACCGTGGTCAAGGCCTGGGTCCTGACCGAGGCCGTATCGGTCAAGACGTTCACTGTCCAGTCCGCGTCCGACATATAGTGCGAGAGGACGAGGTATTCCCGGGCGCTGTCGCCGCCCGAAACCGTCATCAAGGCGTGGCCGTCAGTCTCGCTTCGAGCGACCGGCAAGGGGTGGAGGATGGCATTGGCATAGCGCCGCGAGGCTTCCGTCCGGGCAAGCCGATCCGGCGTTAAGGGCAGGATACCGGCGTAGAGCCACTCCGGATCTCCGCTCATGAAAATGATTCCTTCCGGATCGGAAACGAAAATTCTGTACTCGCCGCCCTGCCAGGAGGCTTCGATCGTCTCGATATCGACCTTGAAGACGATGACGCCGCGGATCTCGTCGCCGATGCGTACGGGCGAACCGAAGTAATAGCCGCGCTTGAGCGACGTGGTTCCGAGCGCATAGAAGCGCGACTGTTCTCCTCGCAACGCATCCTGGAAGTAGGGGCGGTAACTGAAGTTCTGGCCGACGAAGCTCGCCGGACCGTCATAATTGCTGGCGGCAATCGTGTCGCCGTCCGGGGTGATGACGTAGATATCGGACGATTTCAGGAGGCCATTGATCTCCTTGAGGTAGCCATTGACGGAGTCCCGCAGCCGGCGGTCCCGGGGGCGCGTCACGAGCTCCTTGATGTCGTCGTGATCGGCGATGAGCGCGGGCAGCGCCTGATAGCGGTTGAGATGGCCGCTGAGTGCGGCAACGGCCAGTCTAAGGGCTGTGTTCGCCTGTGCCGAGGCTTCCTGCATGTAACTGCGCGTCGCAAGGACATTCCCGTGGACGGCAAGCGTCACGGTGGCGACCGGCAGGAGCAAAAGCATAAGCAGGAAACGATATTTCACGGAATGCCCGGGCTCCTCCTCCCGCGCGTGTCAGGCGATGCTTGGATCGTAGAAGCGCGCTCGACCCGTGGCAAGCGGCCGGTGAGTACCGTTCCGCATAAACGATTGGCTGTGAGTGTCAACGATGCGTTGACAATGCGTTTGTTGGCACTGGGCTTTCCCCGTTGGCTGCGAGAGAGCATCTATTCGGCATCGACAAGCCCGGAGATAGACGGGCAGAAAGGCAACGGCATGCTCGACCAGATTAAAGGCCTGCATCACGTCACGTCCATGGCGGACGATGCCCGCACCAACAATCATTATTTCACGAATACGCTTGGCCTCCGCCGCGTGAAGAAGACGGTGAATTTCGATTCGCCGGACGTGTACCATCTCTATTACGGCGACAGCACCGGCACACCCGGTACGGTGATGACCTATTTTCCCTTTCCGCAGATGCCGCGCGGCCGCGCCGGCACCGGCGAGGTGGGAACGACTGTCTTTTCCGTGCCAAAAGGGTCGCTCGGTTTCTGGCAGGACCGGCTGGCGCGGCTCGACGTTGGCTGCCTCAAGGCCGAGGAGACCTTCGGCGAGAAGCGGTTGCACTTCGCCGGTCCCGACGGCGACGGCTTTGCCCTTGTTGAGATGAAGGACGATCCGCGCGCGCCGTGGATGGAAGGCGGCATTCCGGAGGATCACGCGATCCGCGGCTTTCACTCGGTTTCGATGCGGCTGCGCGATGAAGGCGCGACGGCGGAATTGCTGAAGTTCATGGGCTATGAGGAGCTTGACCGCAAGGATGGTGTCACAAGGCTGATCGTGCCCGGCGGCAATGGCGCGGGCCTTGTTGACCTGGAGACGCTGCCGAACATCAACCGCGCCGCACAGGGCGCCGGCTCCGTGCACCACGTTGCCTTCGCCGTGGATAATCGCGAGAAGCAACTCGAAGTTCGGAAAGCGCTGATGGATACCGGCTATCACGTCACGCCGGTTATCGATCGCGACTATTTCTGGGCCATCTATTTCCGCACGCCGGGCGGCGTCCTCTTCGAGATTGCCACCAACGAGCCGGGTTTCGACCGCGACGAGGAGGTCGCCCATCTCGGCGAGGCGCTGAAGCTGCCGCAGCAGCACAAGCATCTCCGGCCGATTCTCGAAAGCCATTTGCAGAAGCTCGAGGGATAAAGAGTCTCCGGCGCTCCGCTCCTCCTTCGCATGTGCGAGGGAGGGCAGGCGCTCTTAAAGTCGAGTGACATAAACACACACTATCCTATTGGCTATAAAGGAGAAATCAATGGTTGACCATGGCTATGTGCATAAGCTGAAAGCCGGCGAGCCCGGCAACCCGATCCTCTTTGTCCTCCACGGAACGGGCGGCGACGAAAATCAGTTCTTCGGTTTCAGCCCCGAGCTTCTGCCGGAGGCTACCATCGTGTCGCCGCGCGGTGACGTGTCGGAGCATGGAGCCGCGCGCTTCTTCAGGCGCACGGGCGAGGGGGTCTACGACATGGCGGACCTGGCCCGCGCCACGGAGAAGATGGTAAATTTCGTGAAGACGCTCGCAGCCGAGCACGAAGCCACGGAGATCATCGGCCTTGGCTATTCGAACGGCGCCAATATTCTCGCCAACGTGCTGATCGAAGAAGGCGTCTTCGACAGGGCCGTGCTCATGCATCCGCTGATCCCGTTCCGTCCGAAGGACAATCCCGTTCTATCGGGCCGCAAGATCCTGGTCACCGCCGGCGAACGCGATCCGATCTGCCCGGCGCCGCTGACCCGGGCGCTCGCCGACTATTTCAAGGCGCAGCAGGCGACGGTCGAAGTCGAATGGCATACCGGCGGTCACGACATCCGCCAAAACGAGATCGCGGCGATTGAGCGGTTTTTGAAGGGGTGAAACCCATCTATCCCGGCTTATCGAGAAAGCTGCACGGGGCGAGCCCTTTATTATTGCAAAGGCGGGAAAACCCATGGTCAAGGTTGTCTAGCTTGACCAGCCTTCAAGTACCGAAAACCGTCGAATTGGTTTCATGGCCGGTCAGATCAGGGTTCCGGACGATTTTGATCGCCTGGGCCGAGATGAGATCGAACGTATCTTCGGCGTATGAAATCACTCCAGCCGACGGCGGAAGAGCCAAGCGGCCGATGAAAGCGTCACGACGGCAATCAGGCACAGCGGCAGCGTCTGATGCACGACCTCGGCGAGCGGGATGTCCTTGAGGAAGACGCCCTTCACGATCACCAGAAAATAGCGCAGCGGGTTGATCAGCGTCACCGGCTGCAGCCAGCTTGGCATGTTCTCGATCGGCGTCGCGAAACCGGAAAGCAGCATGGCGGGCACCATGAACAGGAAGGCCCCGAGGATCGCCTGCTGCTGGGTCATCGATAGCGCAGAGATGAACAGGCCGAGCCCGACCACCGCGGCGAGATAGAAGATGGCGCTGCCGTAGAGCAGGAAGAGCGAACCGCGAAGCGGCACGCCGAAGATGAAGACGGCGGCAAGAATATAGATCGTGATGTGGAAGAGCCCGATCATCATCGGCGGGATGAGCTTGCCGATGAGGATTTCGTGCGTACGCAACGGCGAGACGATGAGCTGGTCGAAGGTGCCGAGCTCCCGCTCGCGCGCAACCGACAGCGCCGTGACAATCAGCCCGATCAACAGAGCGATGCTCGCCACCAGGTTCGGCACCATGAACCATTGATAGGTGAGATTGGGATTGAACCAGTTGCGGGCCTCGACCCTGATCGCCTCGGAGGCGGCGCGCTCGCCGGCCGGTGTTTCGGCTGCGAGCATACCGACGATGCGCCCCAGATAACCGGAGACGATTTGCGAGGCGTTGGAGCGCCGTCCGTCCAAAATCATCTGCACCTCGGCGGGTCTTCCCGCCTCGATGTCGCGGGAGAAGGTAGGACCGATTTCGACGGCCGCCAGCACATGCTGGTTGTCGATGGCGATCCGGATTTCAGAGGGGCTGTTGGCGTGGCGGATCGAGCGAAAGGTCGGCGATCCACCGATTTGCTGCAAAAGCTCCTGGCTCCAGTGCCCGTTGTCGCGATTCAACACCATCAGGTCGACGTTGTTCACCTCCAGCGTCGCCGCATAGGAGAAGACGAGCAACTGGACGATCGGCGGGCCGATCAGGACGGTGCGACCCTTCGGATCCCGCAGCACGGCAAGAAGTTCCTTGACGATCAGCGCCTTCAGTCGACCCCACCACATTTTACCCGATCCTCTTTCTGGTACTGCGCGCAGCCAGCGCGAAGAAAACGCAGCCAATCAGGAACATCACCGCAATTGCGCGGGCGAACACCGGCCAGATATCTCCGGCGAGAAACACCGTCTGCAGGCTGGGGATGAGATAGCGCGCCGGGACGATATAGGTGATCCACTGGATGACGGTCGGCATCGAGTTGATCTCGAAGAGGAAACCGGACAGCAGGAAGGCCGGCAGGAAGGCCGAAATCAACGCGAGCTGCGAGGCGAGAAACTGATTCTTGGTGGCAGCCGAAATCAGCAGGCCTTGCCCGAGTGCCGGCATCAGGAACGTTGCCGAGAGCGCATAAAGCGCGAGTACCGAGCCGCGGAACGGCACGCCGAACAGGAAGACGGCGAGAAGCACGCAGAGCGTCATCGAGGTGAGACCGAGGATGAAATAGGGAAGGAGCTTGCCGGCGAGCAGTTCGGCCGCCGAGACGGGGGTGGCCATCATCGCCTCCATCGTGCCGCGCTCCCACTCGCGAGCGACGACGAGGGAGGTCAGCAGCGTGCCGACCAGCGTCATGACGATAGCGATCGAGCCCGGAACGAGGAAGTTCCGGCTGGTCAGTTCAGGATTGAACCAGAAGCGCTGTTCGACCGCGATCGCCGGCGGATGGCCCCGGCCCTCCAGGGTGCGCTGACGCTCCCAATTGGTGACCGTTCCCTGGGCGTAGTTTTGAACGAAATTCGCCGTGTTCGGTTCGGATCCGTCGACGATCACCTGGACCGCAGGATGGCGTCCCGCCGCGTGATCCGCGGCGAAGCGCGCCGGGATCACGACAATGCCGCGTACCCGGCCGAGGACGAGGTCGTCCTCGAATTCGCGGCGATCGCGACCAATGGCGACTGCGAAATAGCGCGACGCATGAAAGCTCGCGGCGAGATCGCGCGTTAGCGGCGTCGCCTCCTCAACGACGAGGCCGATCCGCGTCCGCGTGGTATCGAGCGAAACGCCATAGCCGAACAAGAACAGCAGGATCAGCGGCAGCACAAAGGCGATCAGGATGCTGCTCGGGTCACGCACCACCTGATAGCTCTCCTTGCGCACGAGGGCTGCGAAGCGCCGGGCGCGGCCCGAGCGATCGGGCTCTGGCTTTTTCGGCTCGGCGTTCATGCCGCCTCCTTCGCCTCCGAGCCCTGCACGAGAGCGATGAAGGCATCTTCCATGGTTGGGTTCGGCAGGTCCTTGCCGGCGACACGGGCCTTCATCTCGTCCGTCGAACCGAGCGCGATCGACCGGCCGCGATAGATGAGCGAGATGCGGTCGCAGTATTCCGCCTCGTCCATGAAATGGGTGGTGACGAGAACCGTCACGCCCTTTTCGACGAGCCCGTTGATGTGCGTCCAGAATTCACGCCGGGTGATCGGATCGACACCGGAGGTCGGTTCGTCGAGGAACAGCACCTCCGGCTCGTGCAAGACGGCACAGGCGAGCGCCAGGCGTTGCTTGAGACCGAGCGGCAGGTCCTTCGCCGACATGTCGTGGATCGCGCGGAAATCGAAGATCTCCGTCATCAGATCGATCCGTTCGCGTTTCCTCACGCCGGACAGTCCGTAGACACCGGCGAAGAAATTCAGGTTCTGCAGCACGCTCAAATCGCCGTAGAGGGAGAATTTCTGCGCCATGTAGCCGAGGCGGTTGCGCGCCTCGGCCGCGTCGCGCCGAAGATCGAAGCCGGCGACGCGTCCGTCGCCGGCGGTCGGCTTCAAAAGCCCGCACAGCATCTTGAACGTGGTCGATTTGCCCGCGCCGTTCGGACCGAGCAGGCCGAAGATCTCGCCGCGGGGGATGTCGAAGGTGATGTTGTCGGCAGCGGTGAAATCGCCAAAGCGCTTCGTCAGCCCGCGCGCTTCGATCACCGGACGCCCGCCATCGGCGGCGAACGGCCGCTGAGTTTCTGCGAGACGCGACCGCCCGCCCGGACCGCCGCCGAGCATATCGACGAAGGCATTCTCGAACCGCGGCGGTGTGGCGGCGGCGCGACCGGGTGATGCCTCATCGAGCGAGGGAGGGATGAGACCCGGCTTCATCACCAGGCGTATCGCTTCGCCCTGTATGACGCCGTCGACGACGCCTTCTTGATCGAGCAGGCGCGCAAGTCTTTCGCGGCGACGCCCCGTCGTGCCGGAAAGACGGAAGACGCGGTCTTCGACCCGCCCGGTCATCTCCTGGGGCGAGCCGTCAAAAAGCAACCTGCCCTGGTTGAGCAGCAAGACCTGATCGCAGGCCTCCGCCTCGTCGAGATAGGCCGTGGACCAGAGCACGCCGATGCCTTCCGCCGTCAGGTTCTCGACCATCTTCCAGAGATCGCGTCGCGAGATCGGATCGACGCCGACGCCGGGTTCGTCCAGGAGCAGCAGCCGCGGCTTGCGCAGCAGCGCGCAGGCAAGGCCGAGCTTCTGCTTCATGCCGCCGGAGAGCTTGCCGGCCAGCCGCGAGGTGAAGCGGGCCAGATCGGTGAATTCAAGCAGTTCGGCGAAGGTCCGGCCGCGTTCCGCCAGTGGCAGCTCGCGCAGGTCGGCATAGAGATCGAGGTTTTCCTGAACCGACAGATCCTCATAGAGCCCGAAGCGCTGAGGCATGTAGCCGATCGACCCCTGGATGCTGGCCGGGTCCCTGCGCGTATCGAAACCGAGCACTTCGACGGTGCCTTCGTCCGGCAACATGAGACCGGTCATCAGCCGGATCAATGTCGTCTTGCCGGCGCCGTCAGGACCGACGAGGCCAGTGATCCGTCCGCCTGCAATGACGCCATCGATCGAGTCGAGGGCAGGGAGCGCCGCGCCGAACCGCTTGGAAACGGCAACCAGCCGCACGAAGGGCGCCGCAACTGCGGCATCAGGACCACCAGCTGTCATGTTCCGGCCTCCGGACTCGGCAGGTGCACGGTCACCGGCATGCCCTGACGCAGGTCCGTGCCGGGCGTTGCGACGACGATCCGCAGCCGGTAGACGAGATCGGTCCTGAGCTGCGGCGTTTCCACCGATTTCGGCGTGAATTCCGCGACCGGCGAGATGAAGCCGATCGTTCCTTCATAGCCATGTGCAGGGTTGGTGTCAGAGGTCACCTTGACCTTCATTCCCGGATGGACGCGGCCAAGGTCCGGCTCGGCGACATAGGCACGAACCCAGACGGGCTTCGTCAGCGAAAGCACATAGACCGTGTCTGCCGGCGAGACGACTGCGCCGACCTCGCGGACGCGAGAGAGAAGGACGCCGGCGCTCGGCGCGACGAGCTCGACATCCTTAAGCGCCGTGCGGGCGCTCGCGGCCTTCGCTGTCGCGGCATTCGCCTGCGCTTCGGCTGTCGCTATGTCTTCCACGCGGCTTCCTTCTTCGAGCAGAGCCAAGGCTTCGCGTGCCGACGCGGCGCGGGCGGCAGCCGCGGCGCGGCTGGCGACCGCCTGGTCGAGTTCGGCTTGCGAGATCGTGCCGGCCGGCCGCAGTCGCTGCGCCCGCTGATAGGCGAGCTCGGCATTCTTGAGTTCAGCAAGGCGTTCATCATGGACGGCGCGGGCCTGGGCGATCTCGGTCGGGCGGGCGCCCGCCTTGAGTTTTGCGAGCGTGGCGCGGAGCGCCTCGGCATCCGCCTCGGCTGCATCCAGGGCCTGCTGGAAGGGCTCGGCATCGAGCCTGGCGATCACGTCGCCGGCCTTGACGGCGTCGCCCTCGTCAACGCGAAGTTCGGCGATGCGTCCGCTGACGCGGAAGCCGAGCGACACCTGGCGGATATCGACATTGCCGTACAGGACCGTGTTCCTGTTGTCTTCCGCCCAGCCGAGCCGCCCAGACAAATCCAGCCACCAGGCACCGGCCGCGCTCGCCACGAGGAGCAGGGTGATGAGAGCGATTTTCTTCATGGCTGCGGGTCCTTCTCCGCACCGAGTATGGCCACGAGTTCGGCCGCGTGCCGGTGCAATGTGTCGATCTCCTTCGGTCCGGCGGTTTCCCATTCGAGCTGCGCATAGACGGCGGCATGCGCCATGCGGAACACCAGCACGCTCCCAACGAAGGAGAGGGTTCTGAGCCGGATGTGTTCGGATGCCGGGTCGTCCTCGAGAATGGCGCCGATCAGTCGGCGCGCCATCTCGATCATTGGCCGCATGATGTTGCCGTAAATGCGCGTGAATGCCTCGGTCGGCTCCATCTGCTCGCGAATGATGAAGCGTGCCCAGCTTTCCGACTGCTTGCTGACGAAGAGAACGATCATCCTCTGGACCATCTGGGTGAGGAAGGCGCGCGCCTCGGCGGAGGTCATCGACTTGCCTTCTCCGTCGAGTTCAGCGAGGCGGCCGAGGATCGTCGCGCGCAGATCTCGGACATGATCGCCGATAAGAGCCGCGAGGTGCTCGGCTGCGGCGATATAGAGCCCTTCCTTGCCGCCGAAATAATAGGGGATCGCCTGCAGGTTAACGCCCGCCGCATCGGCGAGCTTTCGCGTCGTGGCGCCGTCGAAGCCATAGCGGCCGAATATGTCGATCGCCGTGGCGAGAAGCTTGTCTCGCGTCGCGTCGCCGCGCTCAGCCTTCAGCTGTATCGTGGTGTCGTTGTCTTTGATCATCTGCTTAAATTACCCCATTCATCCGAATA
Source organism: Sinorhizobium sp. BJ1 (assembly GCF_002531555.1). Classification (NCBI taxonomy): domain Bacteria; kingdom Pseudomonadati; phylum Pseudomonadota; class Alphaproteobacteria; order Hyphomicrobiales; family Rhizobiaceae; genus Sinorhizobium; species Sinorhizobium sp. BJ1. Next base: position 126,152 of record NZ_NWTH01000019.1, on the reverse strand, counting down.
AGTCAATCGATCGAATGAACGTGGGATCGAAGTTGAGAGGCCGCGAAGCGGGCAACCGAGGCTGCGCGCCCGACGATGGGCCTTTGAACCGACGTAAAAGCTCGATCAGCGGTATCGCGAGCTCAGGCGACTTGCTGTACGGCATCGAGCCGCCGCTGAAACAGCGCGGCGATGAGGTCCGACTGCGTGACGATGCCAACAACCCGGTTGTCCGCGTCGACGACCGGCATGTGATGCAGGCCCATGTCCGCCATGGGCGGCACCAGCTTGGCGATCATCGTTTCCGGCAGGGCCGACTGGACGCGGGTGGTCATGATTTCACAGACCAGCCGAGGCGATTTTGCCGGCAGGCCGATGATGTTGCCGATCCGCTCGCGCAGGCCGATCTGCAGTCGGCCATCCGCCGTCAGCGTCGCGTGCCTCATGAAGTCCGTTTGGGTGATGATGCCGACCATGCCGTCTTTTTCGGTTACGACCGGCAAGGCCTTGATGCGGTGTTTGATGAGCATCCGCCAGGCCTTGCGCAGCGTGGTCTCCGGCGCAACGGTCAGGACATCTCGCGACATGATCTCGCCGCAGGTGATTTCCCCGGACCGGCGGGTGAAGGCGCGTATCTGCGCCTGATGGACGAAGCTGTCGAGCTCTTCGGGGCTGACGTCGACGACCTCGCCGTACTGCGCCAGCACGGCTTGCAGATCTTCCGGCACCACGCCGAGACGCTGGCTCGGCAAAGGATCTTGTGTCTTGTGGGGGTTCGCGGGGGGCGCAAGGTGAGGATAGCGCCGGCCCGTCAAATTATTGAAGACAAGCGCGACGGCGAGGATAAGCAGAGAATTGACGGCAACCGGCGACAGGACGAAGGCGTAGCCGGCCTCCCGTATGGCCGGACCGCCGAGCACGGCGGTGAGCGCGACGGCGCCGCTCGGCGGGTGCAGGCAGCCGAGCAGCAGCATCAGACCAATCGCGACGGCGACGGCTATGGAGGCGGCGATAACCGGATCGGCGATGAGCAGGGCGCAGGTGACGCCGACCGTCGAAGCAACCACGTTGCCGCCGAGGATAGACCAAGGCTGGGCGAGCGGGCTCGACGGCGCCGCGAAGAGCAGCACCGCCGAGGCCCCCATCGGCGCAATGAGCAGCGGCAGGCTGGCGTCAGTGCCGATGGCAAGCGTGCTGATGAAGCCGGTCAGCAATATGCCGATGAGCGCGCCGCAGGAGGAACGCAGGCGCTCCCAGCCGTTGACCGGTACCAGCGAAGGCATGAAGCGTCGGAGGAGGACTGGGGCCTTGGACATGAATGCTCGCGAGCGATGCGGAAGGATGGAACAGGGAATGAAGTGCACGGCGCAATAGCATGCGACTGGAAATTGGGCACGCAATCTGCATCCAAGAAAGCGCGGAGGATTAAAAAATATGCATTGTGCCCAATAAACATCCGGGCCGCCGGATGATATCCAATTTTCAAACCGTTGCGGCAAAGTCGATCGTGATCCTGGTCCCGCGATTAGGTGCGGTGTCGATCGAAATTCGCGCTTTGTGAAGCTCTGCGATCCGATGAACGATTTTCAAGCCGAGACCGAGCCGGCCGGAGCGCTTGACATAACCTAAGTCCTCATTGTGTTCCGGTAGATCGACCAGTCCTTTGCCGTCATCCTCGACGGAGACCTGAGGGCCGGGTCCACAGGTCAAGACGATGCGAGTGCCGGGCCCATTGTGCTTTACCGCGTTTTCGATCAGATTCCTGAGCATGTTCTCGACGAGCGCCGGGATCACCGTCACGGGCGTTGTCGCGTGGTCGACGAATTCGATCGACTTGTCGTGGTCGAAGACGAACGGCGCCGTGGCCTGCGCCACCTCCGCTCCGATCTCGGAAAGGTTAGCCCGCTGGTAGGCGGAGGGGTCTACGGCGTCGGCGCGCGCCAAGGACGTCAGTTGCTCGAGAATATGCGTCAGCGCGTCGAGATCCCGCTCGGCATTGCGCGCCCGAGGATCGTCGATGCGGCTCAGCTCCATCTTGGCGATCGAAACCGGCGTGCGTATCTCATGCGCGATCGATGAAGAGAAGACCTTCTGCGATTGAACAAGATCGGCAACGCGGGCAAGCAGGCGATTGACGGCGCTGACGAGGCGTTCGATCTCCTGCGGCATGCGCGTTATCGGCAGGCGGGCGCCGCTGTCGCGCGGGTCGATCGCATCCGCAGCCTTGACCGTCGCCGCGACCGGCTTGAGCGCGCTGCGTATCGACCAGATCGTCGCGCAGATGACGAGGCAGAACAGCAGCGTCATCGGTACGATCATGGAATCGAATACCTCATGGAGGAGGGCACTGTACATGAAACCGTTCGGGTCCTTCAGGATCGCCAGCTCCACAAGCACGGATTCACCATCGCGTTCAAAGGATTGGCCGCCCGCTACACTGAAGGGCTTGCCCGGCGCGATCAGCCGCTTCCAGAAGTTCGGTGCATTGAAGCTCAACGGCAGAAAATGCTCGGCGCACTCGGTCGTGCAATTGGAAAAGAGCACCGAGCCGGAAGCGGTGCGCACCCGAACGTAGATCGCGCCCGAGCGTCCATCCAGTTCCAGGTAGCGTTCCCGGAGCTCGGGATCGGCCTTGTATGTCAGCAGCCCGTCCTGTGTGGTGATCGCCCGCGACAGGGTCTCCGTCTCCTGCTGCAGCATGAGAACGCTGAGCTTGTCGTCATCGAACCAGTAATCGGCAAAAACCACGCCGATCTGCAGGAGCATGGCAAGTAGTGAGAAGGCGATGACGCGCCGCGCCACGATATCGATCAGCGACGGGTTACGTTTCCTCATGCAACAGTCCGCAGGAGATAGCCGATGCCGCGTACCGTTTCGATCTGCACGCCCGTGTCGAGCGGCTGCAATCGCTTCCGAACTCTGGAAACGGCGAGCTCAAGCGCATTGGAACTGAGCTCCTGGCCATATTCTGAAAGGGCTGTCTCCAACCGACGCTTTGGAACGACGCGCCCGACCTCGCGCAACAGTATCTCGATCAGGGAGCGTTCGCGCGGGGGAAGAGCGACGATGATCCCATCGCAGGTGAGCTCTGCGGTGGCTGGATCGAAGCGCAACGCGCCGGCCTCGAGCACCGGCTGTATCGCGTGTGGATTGCGCCTGAGCATGGCCCGGCATCGGGAAAGCAATTCGCGATGGTGGAAAGGCTTCACCAGATAGTCGTCCGCCCCGGCATCGAGCCCCTGGACTCGCTCGTCGACGGACCCGCGGGCGGTGATGACTAGCACCGGCAAGCCGGCGTGCTGCTGCCTTATCCATCTCAGGAGATCGAGACCGTCGCCATCCGGCAGACCCAGGTCGAGAAGCACGAGATCGTGCTCCCGCTCGGAAATCGCCGCCTCGGCATCGCCCACAGTTGAGACCGCGTCGAGCCGCCAGCCCGCATCGCGCATGGTCTCACCTACCAGCTCGATGAGGCGGTGACTGTCTTCGACGAGCAGCAGGCGCATGCGTCTTCCTGATCTCAAGCCTTCTTACGATCGGCGGTCGTGGACCATAGGAGGTTTTCCGCAGGGTGCCAATGTCGACCTGGCGGTTGAGAGAATGGCTTTGGATTGCTGTCGAGAAGCTGTCGCCTGGCGGTCTCCCGACAGCACTTCGACAGCTTGCTGCAGTACTGGCGGAAGCGTCGAGATGCGTCGGCAAACCGGTTGTGTTTCTTCCAATAGCACTTCCAAACGAAGCGGACGGCTCCTCGGCTAGACTGCTACCTCACAATGTCGACTTTCACTCCAGCCTATCAAGTCTTGCATGATCTACCGCAGAAAGCGGTCACAGTAGCGGTAGGCCTCGATCAAGGCGCGCTCGCCGTCCGGGCCTGCGCCGTTGACACCATGCTCCATGCCTACAATTCCTCGGTAGCCCTTCGCCTGAAGGTGCTGGAACACGTTTGCGTAATTGATCTCGCCGGTTGTGGGCTCGTTCCGCCCGGGATAGTCAGCGACCTGAAAATAAGCAATCTGTTCCCAGGTATGGTTGACATCTCCCAAGATGTTCCCGTTCATTATCTGGTGGTGGTAGATGTCAAATAAAATCTTCCACGAGGGCCGATTTACCGCCTGGCACAGCAGAAAAGCGTCTCGCACGCTATCGAGAAAAATCGTCGGACGCTGCACTAATGAATTCACGGGTTCGATCGCCATTGTCACCCCTGCGGGCTCGACGATGTCGGCGGCGCGCCGCAAGGCGTTGATTATATTGACCATCTGATACTGGCGCGGCAGCGAAGGGTGGCGATCCCCAAGTAAGATCGTAACCCACTTGGAACCGAAACGACTGACTACCGGCAGTGTTTCCTTTATAGAAGTCAGGAAATACTCCCGTGCCTCTGGATCTCCTGCGGTCAGGTAAAGGCCTGGCTTGAGCGTCAGATCCGCCGCTATGAAGACTCCGAGCTCCATCGCGTTCCGGCGTAACACTTCAGCAATTTTCGCTTGTTGAGCTTCCGATCGCCAATGAAGTATGTTGTCCTCCCAAGCGCGAAATCCCTCCTCGGCAGCGAACGTCATCTGGTCAATGTAGTCCGACCCCGCAAGATTGGTGAACATCCCGTAGTGAGGTGCGAATTTCATCTTGAACGCTTGGGAGCTCGTCTCTCCTGCGGCGGAGGGAGCACTGGAATAGGGAGAAGACCGTTCCGAGAAATGCTCCACTGTCTCGTTTGTACAGCCGGACACTGCCGCTCCGATCGCCGCAAGCGCGCCTCGCAAGACGAATCTTCGATCAACTGCCATCTTAAGGCTGAGGTGGGTCATTTGGCAGTATCGCCACTTGAGGCTTGACTTGCGTCTCCGCCTCACCAAGACATAGTGATCAACTCCAGCCCTTTTTGGGCCTAGACGGAAAGGTATTACGGCGGTCGGCATGATTACAGGATTGCGTCCCTACGCGCGAGTTCCCCTTTTGCCAGTCCGGTCATCTATAGGGATGGCTCAAGCGATACCTCGAAGGGCGTAGCCTAGTAAAACCTGCCTTGCCGACGATACGTCAGTTGCGACCAGCCCCGCAGGCTCTCAGGAGAGTCCCAACAATCGTTCGTGTGCAGGGGGCATCCGCAATGGGCTAGCTCAGTTGGGCATCTACCAATAGGGATTGCGGTGGATCCTCCCTACACCAGTTGGGGAGGCATTTGCGGCCGGCCACCCGACCGGCCACCCCCTTCGGTTCTGGTTAAGCTACCTTATAGACCAATCAGATGAACGTTCATGTCGGATTGGCAAATCGAACAATATTCATTGCCTTCGTAGCGTGGCATGGCCAAATCCGCGAACCGACTCCTGTCGCGAAACTCGACTTCGGAGCTGCACGATGAAAGTTGTCCTTCCTCGTAGAAGTCGTTCAACCTGGGCAAAACGACCCATGCAGAGTATAGCGCCTATTGCAGCCGTTCTTAGCGCGTCACTGCTGATACCGACCGCGGCTGCACAGGAGATGCAACACGGCGATCCTTTTCAGGATTTCTACCGTGCCGAGCTCAAGGTGTCCGACAATAAGCGGTATTTGGTTTTTACTGACGGCACGCCGTTTTTTTACCTGAGCGATACGAACTGGGAATTTTTTCGCCGCGCCACGCGCGAGGACGCCGAGCGGCTGCTCGAAAAGCGGCGCAAGCAGCGGTTTACGGTTATCTCGGGGCCGGTCACAGGGATTCTCGATGCAATTTATTACAAAGATCCTCTCGGGGCTCCAAATCCCTATGGCGATCTCCCGTTCATCGACAAGGACGTCACCCGTCCAGCGACGACTCCGGGTTCCGATCCAAACGACGCGACCCAGTACGATTATTGGGACCACGTGGATCATCTCGTGAGCCTTGCAGAATCTAAGGGCCTTTTTGTCGCCTTGCTTCCCGCATGGTGGGATCACTATCGAGCGGGTCTGGTCAACAGGTCGAACGCCAGGGCCTATGGGCGTTTCATTGGTCTGCGGTTTGGGGCACGGCGCAATATCATCTGGGTTCTCGGAGGTGACACCAGCATCAGCAAGCAGGAGCGCACGGTCTACGAACAGGGCCTGGATATCGCGAGAGGTATTTGGCGTGTTCTACAGGGCAAGTCCGCCGTGCACCCCGTTGAGGCGGACACATTTCGCGAACTGGCGGCCGGCATTAAAGAGACCGAGAGCCGCCCACATCTAATGACATTTCACCCCCGCACCGGTGTTAGCTCTGCACAGTGGTTTCACGATGAGCCGTGGCTCGACTTCAACATGCTTCAGTCAGGCCACGAAACCTACGATCTTGCCCGCTACGAACTGATCGCCGACGACTACAATCGGGTTCCTGCTAAGCCCACCATGGACGCCGAAAGTGCGTATGAGGATCAGCTGCCTTACGGACATTGGGACGAGCCCGAAAAAGGCTGGTACGATGACTATGATGTCCGCCAAGCTGCTTATTGGGGGCTATTCGCAGGCGGCCACGGGTATGCCTATGGGAACCGCGGCGTCTGGCAAATGTACGAGCCCGGCCGCGAGCCATCCGATCCAGTCCGGTATTATTGGTATCAAGCGATGGACCTACCGGGAGCCCGGCACATGACGCACCTGCGCAATCTTATGCTTTCCCGGCCGATGCTTGGCCGTGTCCCCGACCAGTCACTTGTTGAGAATGCGTTTTCGGGCGGCGATCATATCCGCGCCACGCGCGGAGACGGATATGCATTCATCTACGCTGCAACCGGCAAGACCTTTCGGGTCAATCCGGGAGGGATTGCCGGCGGCACCCTGGTTGCCTGGTGGTTCGATCCGAGGAGCGGAGGTGCGACTCGAATTGGTGAGTTCCCTAACAGCGACGTTCTGGAATTCGATCCACCGGGGGACCCAAAGAGAGGGAATGATTGGGTGCTGGCGCTGGACAGCAAAAACTTAGGGTTTCAGGCTCCTGGAGTGGCTCCCGCGCCGTGAATGCGACGTGGGACAGAAACACTCTGCGAGGTGATTACAGCGCCTGACCTCGCCCAATTAGGGTTCAAGTTGCACTCTCTGGTTAGGCCGCCACAATGTATCCATGCGGCTACACCGCGGTGACTATGATTTCCCGTCGGTTGCCGCAGTAGGTTTCGTCGGTGCGTGACCGGTAGTCCTGTGCTCGTCGAAAATGTGCCGAAGGTTCTCCATGCCATCTTCGGTGATCCGACGATGATTTCGTCGTTGATCGCGTCCGTTGTAATATGACGTTGCGGAAGGTGCGCCACTCGTCAATGTTGAGTCGCCTGCTTGCTGTCCAAGCAGGTATTCTCGGCGGAATTTGCGACCGCAACCCCGGCGCCGAGAGCCAACCCGAGCAAGGCCTCGACAAGCCATTGGCGATCTCCGTCAGTGTCATTGGAGCTTACAGCCGCTAGATTTTTAGGTGCACTCGGGACGATCTGGCCCGTCAGCGCACGCGATAGGAAGAAGGTTGCCACGCAGCCTCCATCGACGTCCATGCACGACCCCCCAGAGAACGCAACCGGGTTGCCGCGATATTGGCGCAATCGACCGCAGCGCCAACGGGGGCGGCAACTGTGGCCTCTGTGTGATACAGAACTGAGCCGGCGTCATGTGTCGATCAACCCCAGGACGCATACCGCTTTGGACTTAGCTTAAGGGACAGAGGCGAATAGTTTTCGGTAGAACACCTATCTGTCCGATCGGTACCCTATCCACATGTTCATCTTCTATTTTAGCTTGGCCTCGGATGAAACTAAATCAATAAAGCAAACTGCTCGCTTTGTTGAATCCGGTTTTTGCGGCGCATCGATGTTCCATCTGTCGCGTTGAAGCCCGGATTTTGGCCAACGAGGCGTCGAAACCGGCTGAGGTGTCGCAATGTCTGCGGTTGATGGGATCTGCTTGCAGCCCAAGGAGTTCATACAGGATTATTTCGCCTCGGTACGGAGTGTGCTAGCGCAGGTCGATACTGAAGCCGTTCAGGCAGTAACACAGATGTTGCGCATGGCACGCGACGCGGGCGCCACAATCTTCATCGCCGGCAACGGCGGCAGCGCTGCAACGGCTTCCCACTGGGTCAATGATCTTGGCAAAGCGACTAAGCGGTCTGGGCGCCTGCCGATCCGGGTAATGGGCCTGAGTGACAACATTTCCTGGATGACGGCCCTAGGCAATGACGAAGGCTACGACCGCATCTTTGTCGGGCAGTTGGAAAATTTCGCCAGGCCCGGTGACGTTCTCATTGTGATCTCGGCCAGCGGGAACTCACCGAATCTGATGCGCGCAGTTGAACTCGCCCGCCAGAAGAAAGTGGTCAGCATCGGGCTTGTTGGCTTTGACGGTGGCGCGTTAAAGGCGCTCGTAGATCAGCCAGTGTGGGTGCGATCCGATAAGGGAGCCTACGAGCTCGTCGAGGATGTCCACTCCGCAATCTGCCATGCCATCACCCGATATCTCATTGCAGATCGCCCGGAGCACGATCAATGAACATCGGTCTGGTAAGATCGGCGCGCCCAGAAGAGGAACAGCGGCTTGCGCGTGTCGAAGGTTGCACATACAGCCGACCGCGCCAAGCGGTCATTCTGGCTGGTGGTCGCGGTACGCGCATGCAGCCGATCACACTTGACCGACCGAAGCCAATGGTGCCCGTGCTCGGTCGCCCCTTCCTGGAGTACCAGATCGAACAGCTGCGGCAGGAGGGGTTCGAACGGGTTCTTCTGCTGCTCGGCTATCTGCCCAACGTTGTGATAGACCATTTCGGCGACGGGAGTCGGTTTGGCATCAAGATCGAGTACGCAGTCACCGGAGCTGACGATCTTACAAGCAGCCGGATCTCCAATGCGCGAAATCTCATAGATCCATGCTTCATGCTGCTCTATTGCGACAATTATTGGCCAATGCGGATGGAACGCATGTGGCAGCAGTTCTGCGCGGCCGCCAAGCCGGGGATGATCACCGTCTACAGCAACAGGGACGGTTTCTCTCGTGGCAGCGTGATACTCGATTCGGAAAACAATGTGACCGTCTTCGACCGGTCTCGCCTCACTCCGGGCCTGCAGGGGGTCGAGATCAGCTACGCTATCCTCACCGACCTCGCGCTTGAACTCCTGCCCGACAAAGACACTTTGTTTGAGGAAGCAATATATACGCCTCTGGCCACGCAACGTCGGCTGGCAGCCTATGTGAGCGAGCACTGTTACTACAGTGTAGGTTCGATACAACGTCTTCCCGCGACCGAACGTTTCATGAAACATGAAAAGACGGTCTTGGTGGATCGGGACGGGGTTCTCAACCGCAAGCCGCCGCGGGCCCACTATGTGTGTTCATACGACCAGTGGGAATGGCTCGAAGGTTCAAAAGAAGCCTTGGCCCTGCTGCATCGGGCGGGCTATCGAGTGATCGTGGTCTCGAACCAAGCGGGAATAGCCCGCGGTGCTATGACTTCCACGGATCTCGAATCCATTCACCAGCGCATGTGCGCCGAGGCGGCTGCCGCCGGCGGCAAAATCACGGCCATCTATCACTGCCCGCACGGATGGGATGATGGGTGTGCCTGCCGCAAACCCAAACCGGGCATGCTATATGAGGCGCAGCGGGAATTCGATCTCGACCTGACACGCACTCTCTTCATTGGTGACGATGAGCGCGATCGTCAGGCGGCGGACGCAGCCGACTGCCTCTATGCGCAAGTGAGCGATGGGTGCTCGCTTCTCGACCTCACACGTCAACTCCTAGAGCAACAGGGGCATCGCCAGACATGACCGGATCAACACGCATTCTCGTTACAGGCCATAATGGTTATATAGGTTCCGTGATGGTGCCCCTGCTGCAATGCGCAGGTTACGAAGTAGTTGGGCTGGATACAGGTTATTTCCGGGGGTGCACTCTTGGGGCGTCCACCACCAGTGTGCCCGCGATTTCCAAGGACCTGCGAGCCATCGAACCGTCGGACCTCGCAGGCATCGAAGCCGTAATCCATCTGGCGGCATTGTCGAACGACCCAATTGGCAATCTGAATCCGAATTGGACGCGGGAGATAAACGCCGAAGGCACAGTTCGCCTTGCGGAGATGGCCAAGGCGGCCGGCGTGCGGCGGTTTCTGTTCTCCTCGTCTTGCATCATGTACGGGATGTCAGAAGCATCTGTCGTTGACGAGACCGCACCGCTTGCCCCGCAGACCGAGTATGCAAGGTCGAAAGTGGTCGCTGAAGAAGCACTTCGGGCGATGGCCGACGACCGATTTTCGCCGGTGTACTGCCGCAACGGGACTGTCTACGGCTTCTCTCCGCGCATGCGTTTCGACACGGTGTTGAACAACTTTATGGGTAGCGCCTTCACCACGGGGCGCGTCGAAGTCCACAGCGACGGCACGCCTTGGCGGCCAGTGGTCCATGTTGAGGACGTTGCTCGATACTTCAGACTAATGCTGGAGGCGCCGCGCGGGGATGTACACAACGAGGCCTTCAACATGGGTGTTGACAGCCTGAACCTTCAGGTCCGCGAGATAGCAGAAATCGCGGCGGAAGCAGTGCCCGGTGCGCAACTCGTATTAATGCCGCAACCCGGCGCAGATCAGAGGACGTACAGGGCAGACTTTACCAAGTTCTCCCGAACCTTTCCCAACTTCGAGTTCCGGTGGACCGCACGAAAGGGAGCGCAGGATCTCTATCAGGCCCTCTGCTCGATTGCGCTGAGGCATGAGGACTTCACAGACAAGCGCTTCACTCGTCTGCGCTGGCTCAATCATCTCCTGGAGACGCGTGCACTCGACGACAATCTTCATTGGCAAATCGAACAACAAAACGTGGCCTGATCAATTTTCGTGCGGGGAAAGCAATATGGAACAGTTGTTAGACGCTCCAGTAAGGGCCGCGCAAGATACGGAATTGGCCATTCCGGCCGTTATGGGTCGAGCAGCACGGCGTTTGCCGTCACTCGTCATGACCCGTACTCCTCTCCGTGTCAGTTTCGCAGGGGGCGGTACCGACTTGCCCGACTTCTACAACCTCGATTTTGGTGCGGTGTTCAGCGCCGCTGTGGACAAACACATATATGTGACGGTGAAGCGCCACAGCGAGATCTTCAACGAACCCATCCGTCTGAACTATTCCCAGACGGAGCAGGTAAACACCATCGACGAAATCAAAAACAACATCGCACGCGAGTGCCTGCGGTTCATGGAGATCGAACCGCCGATTTACATTTCGACCGTCGGCGACATGCCGGCATCAACAGGTATGGGTGGTTCGAGCTCATTCACTGTCGGGCTGCTCAACGCCTTGCATGCTTTTCGAGGGGAGCGTGTGACCCCCGGCCAGCTGGCGGAAGAGGCCTGCCACATCGAGATGGATGTCCTGAAGGAACCCATCGGCAAGCAGGACCAGTATGCCGCTGCGTTTGGTGGTCTTAACCTATTTCGCTTCCATCCGGAAGGTGCCGTAACGGTCGAACCGCAACGCGTGCGCAACGGAGCCGTCGAACATCTATTTCAAAACCTGATGATGTTCTGGACATCGCACCAGCGCCCCGCAAGTTCCGTACTGGTCGAGCAGAAGGCGAAAACATCAAGCAACCTCGAGACCCTTAGACGGATGCGTGATGATGCATTCCTTCTTCAGCGGGTCTTCTTGGAAGCCGCCATCGATATTGAACGTTTCGGCGCCGTCCTCCACAGCGGGTGGCAGATGAAGCGGCAGTTGGCATCCCGCGTAAGCAATGAGGAAATCAATCGCAACTACGACTTGGCCATGCAGGCGGGGGCGGAGGGCGGCAAGCTCTGCGGCGCCGGCGGTGGCGGATTTTTGATGTTCGCGGTCAAGCCGGAGCGGCGGGAGAGCGTGAGGCGCGCCCTTTCAAAACTGGCTTATGTACCAATCGGTTATGAAGTCCAAGGCTCACATTTGCTTCATCCTGCTCACGTCTAGGTGGTGGATCTTGTTATGCATTTCACGATGACCGATATTCCTGGCGTGGTCCTGGTGGACCTGCAGAAATTCGAAGACGAGCGGGGTTTTTTTTCCCGTGGCTGGTGTGCGCGGGAGTTCGCTGAACATGGACTGCCGGACCAGGTTGTGCAGATGAATATCTCATACAACCGTCGCAAACACACCCTGCGGGGCTTTCACTATCAACTGCCCCCGTATGGTGAGGACAAGCTGCTCCGCTGCATCCGGGGAGGTATCTTCGATGTGCTAATCGATCTACGGCGCGACTCACCCACCTACAGGCGGCACCTAACCGTAGAGCTTTCGGCGTCGAACCAGCGAATGCTCGTCATACCAAAGGGCTGCGCCAATGCCTTCCTCACAATGCAGGATGAAACCGAGGCAACCTATCTCGTATCCGAATTCTACACGCCAGCAGCCGAGCGCGGTCTTCGCTGGGATGACCCCTCGTTCGCGGTCGAGTGGCCGGTGACCGCGCCGGCAGTGATTTCGGCAAAGGACCGGAATTGGCCGGATTTCATCGGATGAGATGCAGCATCTGGCGTGATCGGCTGGCATGATTTCACCAAGTGGGGGATTGGGATGTTCATTGTCGACAAGGCGTTACAAAGGCGTGAGGCGGAAAACCGCCCGATCCGCGTCGGGATGGTGGGAGCTGGATTCATGGCTCGGGGGATCGCCTTGCAAATGCAGCGATACGTCCCTGGAATGGAACTCGTGGCGATTTCCAACCGGCACGTGGAACACGCTCTGCAAGCCTTTCTTTCGGCCGGTCAGGAGAATGTGGCCGAAGCGACTAGTGTCGCCGCTCTTCAGGACCTCATAGCTTCCGGTCGATGCGCGGTTACGGCGGATCCGATGCACATTTGCGAGGCAGAAGGTATCGACGTCATAGTCGAGGCGACAGGCGCGATTGAATTTGCTGCCCACGTCGCGATGCGAGCCATTCGAAATGGCAAGCATGTCGTTCTGATGAATGCGGAACTCGATGGCACGATCGGGCCAATCCTAAAGGTCTACGCTGACCGTGCCGGGGTCATCATCACCAACGTGGAGGGAGATCAACCGGGCGTGATCATGAACCTTTACCGTTGGGTCAAGGGCCTGGGCATCCGACCAGTTCTTTGCGGGAACATCAAGGGCCTGCACGATCCCTATCGCAACCCGACCACCCAGGAGGCGTTTGCCAAGCGATGGGGCATGAAGCCACCAATGGTGACGTCTTTCGCCGACGGCTCGAAGATCTCGTTCGAGAATGCAATCGTTGCCAATGCCACGGGCATGCGTGTGGCCAAACGAGGCATGTACGGCCCCACGGTTGAGACGGGTACACCAATCCAGGGGGCGGTCGAGTGGTTTCCTCTTGAAGATGTAATGAATGGGCCAGGTATCGTCGATTACGTGGTCGGAGCAATGCCCAATCCCGGGATTTTCGTGCTCGGCACGACCGAGGATGCAGCCGAGCGGCATTACTTGGAACTGTACAAATTAGGAAAAGGCCCGCTCTATTGCTTCTACTGGCCCTATCATCTCTGTCATTTCGAGGTGCCGAACACCGTCGCTCGCGCCGTGCTGTTCAAGGATGCAGCGATTGCCCCGCTCGGTGCGCCTACAGTCGACGTCGTGGCGACCGCCAAGACCCAGCTTAAATCGGGCGAAGTTATTGACGGAATCGGTCATTACATGACCTACGGCCTCGCCGAAAATACCGAGACGGCCCGACGCGAGCGCCTCCTGCCATTGGGCTTGGCCGAGGGCTGCCGCTTAACGCGCGATGTCGCCAAAGACGCAGTACTAACCTATGACGACGTCGAATTCCAGCCCGGCCGCCTTTGCGACCAACTCCGCGCGGAGCAGGACATCCATTTCTTCGGTTCGTCGATTGCTGAAACGGCGCGCGTTGAGAGGGTGATGACATAGGCAGCCGCGAACATTGAAACGCAAACGGTACGAATACGGATGATTTTCGCCAGCTCAACCGAAAGCGCCGGGAGGTCTGCGGATCGCTCACCAACTGGCGCTCGCAAAAGGACGATCTGTTGTGGGTTCGATAGATGTTGTAATACCTAACTACAATTACGGGCGATTTTTGCGGGACTGCGTTAGGAGCGTCCAAGCGCAAGCGGTCGAGAATCTGCGCATTCTGATTATCGACAATGCTTCCACCGATGACAGTGTCGAAATCGCACGAGCGCTTGCGACAGAGGATCCTCGTATCGAGATCATCGCGCGCAAGGCGAACAAGGGGCTTCACGCATCTTTCAATGAAGGCATCGACTGGGCCTCGGCCGACTACTTGATCATCTTGCATGCCGACGATCTGTCGGCGCCCGGCGCACTCAAGCGCGCAATGGAATGCCTTGACCGCCACCCGAACGTTGCGATGACATGCGGAGGGACGGTGAGATACGGTGAGGAAATCCGGACTGCCGCTTTGGTCCCACACTGGCGCCTCGAAACGGGGGAAAGTTTCATCGCGCAAAGATGCAGAACTGCACACAATACAGTAGCGTGCTGCAGCGTGATCGTTCGAACCAGTGCACAAAAAGCCGCCGGCCATTATGACGAGCGACTGTCGTTCGCTCCCGATCTGGAGATGTGGCTGCGCTTGGCCCGCGTGGGCGATGTCGCCCACACAGGCGCGGTTCAAGGCTTTGTGCGCGTGCATCCCCATAACGCCTCGGCCCACACGCGCGAGCGCCTCGCGCCCGAGCTCGAAGCGGTGGAGCTGTCCTTCGAGACGTTTTTTGAAAAGGAGAATGCCCAAGGCAGGGAGGTCTCGCATCTGCGGGCGCAGGTGCAGAGATCACTCGCCGAGCGCGCTTACTGGGCTGGGCTGGCCCATCTCGTTCGCGGTAGCTCGAGCGGCGGCTGGGAACTGGCGCGCATGGCCCTGAGCCGTCGCGCAAGGATGCTTCTTATACCCCCGGTCGGTTACGTCCTGCGTCGACACGATGGCATTCGGCGCATCGGCCAGGTCTTCTTGGAAGCGAGGAAGCGCCGGTTCTCTGCTCCATCACAGCGGGTCGGCAATGAGGCTTCATGAGGTGTTCCGATGCCAGTCGTTGCTCCCGAATCCATAGAAGACCATTACGACCTCGTCATCGGGGGAACCGGCTTCGGCTCGATGTTCTTCCTGCATGGTTTTCGGCGGCGATTTCCGCGGGCACGTGTACTCCTGATCGAATGGGGCGGCTTTCACGATCGCGCCTGGCAGATTGAGAACCAGCGCAACAGCGACACCGATGCGGGCCAGACATTCGTGCAGAGTTCAGAGGAAAAGCCCTGGTTCTTCACCTTGGGCTTCGGCGGAGGAACGAACTGCTGGTGGGCCAACACGCCGCGTCTGTCGCCCAACGACTTTCGGCTCAAGACGAAGTACGGAGTAGGCGAGGATTGGCCAATCAGCTATGAAGATCTCGAGCCTTACTACGTCGAGGCGGAACAGATAATGCTGGTGGCCGGGCCCAATGACCTGAGCAGTCGCTACCCTCGCTCAGCCCCATATCCTCAGCCGGCTCACAATATGTCGAGCGTGGACAGGATCATGAAGTCGGCGATGCCGGACCATCACTTTGCCGTACCGACGGCTCGCCTGAGGATACCGGTCGGAGATCGCGGCGCTTGCTGCGACAGCGTGAATTGCAACCTTTGCCCCGCCGATGCCAAGTTCACTGCGCTCAATACATTCGGTGAGCACGTGGCCGCGCCGAGCGTTCATGTTTTGCCAAACGCCCGTGTCCTTTCTGTCGAAATGGAGGGCGGTGTCGCCAAGGGGCTGCGCTACTCGATCGGTGGGCGCGAGAAGATAGCGAAGGGCGATCTTGTGGCAGTTGGATGTAATGCGATCCACTCGCCATTCATTTTGATGCGATCCGGTCTTACGCATCCCGCGCTAGGGAAATATCTGCATGAGAAGCACGTCCTGCAGTTCGAGGTTCTGCTTGATGGCGTCAATCATTTCGACGGAGGCATTCCCACCGCCGGGCTAAATACGTTCTTAGTTGACGGCGAGCATCGACGGAAGGGTGGGGCGGCTCTCGTTTACTTCATCAATCATTATTTGCGCGATGGGTTGCGAGCTGAATGGGGCCGATGGCGGCAGACCCTTCCAATCGAAATCTTCGTCGAGGACTTGCCGCTCGAAACGAACAGGGTAACGGACGACGCTCGCGAGATTCCCGTCGTAAGCCATCCCGGCCGTTCTTCCTATTGCCAAAACGGCGTCGAGTACGTGATCGCCAAGCTGCCAGAACTCTTGGCGTCGCTGCCTGTCGAACGCATCATCCGCCGCCAAGATCTCCCCACAGGATTCCACATCCAAGGAACCTGCCGCATGGGCAACGATCGAGCCCAGTCGATTGTGGATGGCGGGCTCGTGCACCACGATGTACGCAACCTACTCGTTCTTGGCACAAGTGTCTGGCCCAGTTGCGGGACGGCCAATCCGAGCTTGACCGCCGCCGCACTGTCGCTGCGCGCCGCAGCGCTCATGGGAGGCTGATATGAATTTTAACCGTTCGCGACGTGATGTCTTGATCGGCGGTGGAGCAGTCGCCATCACAGCAGCCGCCGGTGTGAGCAGCTGGGTTGTACTAGCCGATGAGCACAAAGCATTGCTAGACTATTTTAAAAAATTGCTGCCCGGCGTAAGGATTGATGAAGAATCGGCGGCCGCGTGCATCGATGAATTTCTTGCTCGGTGGTCCTGGAAGGAAAGGCGTGCTGTCTCGGTTGCCTGGCGGACTTTCGGCGTCGAAACTATGGGTAACATGAGCGACAAATTCGAGATTGCCGCGCGTAAGGCCCTTACGATGTATCTGACCAATTCGAACTTTTTCGATGTCTCGGACCCGCGCGCCACAACGATTGTATATGTGGGCGGACCGACAGGCGCAGCGTGTACCAATTCATTCGCCAATCTCGACCCTCCGGCCCCCGACGCCTGATTTGCATGCTATTTGGCTCGACCCGGCTTCTCTTCGGAAATAGCATTCGCACCGGCTGATGTGCCGAACAACCGGACTTGGCCGCCCGTCCTATCAAAGTAAACCCTGCCGCATATGTTGAAAAGCGTCCTATGAGCCTGGCCCGAACGCATCGAGCGGCCAGTCGAAGCAGGCTATGCTGCTCCCGGACGCATCGACATGAGCACCCGGTGGGCTTTCTTGACAACCATACTCTCGACACCGGCCGGGCGGTCGACCGCTATCCATAAGAAAAGAAGTATCGCGCCGTATATCGCAAAAGCCGCCATGACCGAGGCAGCGGTAGCCAGAATCAAGAGCCAAGGCGTTTGCTGAGCTGCCACGAATGGCGTGATGAAGAACAGAAAAATAGCCATGGTCGAGCAAGCCGATACTGGACGCCATAATGCTTGGCTCTGTTGTTTGATCGAAACGCCTATCAAATGATTGAGTATGAAAGAAACAGAAACCAGAAGGGTGGCAGCAGCGACACAGCGGGCGGCGAGAGCACCGGTTAGGCCATAGAAAAGCAGGCCGATAATCAAGGCGGGGAGCTTGACAACAAACTCAGCAATCATCCGAAGAGCAACAAAGCGCGTTCTGTTCATAGCCATCGCCAGAGGGGACAGGGCTTCAGTCGGCACAGATATAAGATAAGATAAAGTAAGCCATTGCAGCATCGGCGCGGCTTCAAGCCATTCCTCTCCTAGAACAATTCGGACGAATGGATCGGAAAGCATAGCAAGGCAGACCAGGATCGGAGCCGTCGTTGAAAACACGGCGTTCGTGGCTTTGCAATACGCAGTTGCATATGCCGAGGGTGAAGCACTTGCGAAAGCAGGCATCAATGGGCGCATGAGTGGTTGGACTAGCGCCTGCTGGGGAATTCCTGACAGGTTGTCAGCAATTGCATAGCGCCCGAATGAGGTCAGGTCGACAAGTCGTCCCAACAGCAACTTGTCCATCTGCCAATTTAGCGCGGACAGTAGCTGAGACGCGATGTTCCAGCTGACCATGTCGGAAAAGAGAGACCACTGCGAAAGGGTCAGCCTGGGTCGTAGCGGCGCAAATATATAGGACAGTACCACCGCGATAAGCGGCGTAGTAATGGTACCGAAAGCAATGGCCCAATAGCTGTCTGTTCCAAGAGCAACACTTGTCGCGACAAGAAGCGCCGAAAGCTTTCCAATTACGTCCAGCAGAAATTCTCGGCGAAAATCATATCTTTGTATAAAAATGACCATCCGAGGGCTGACGAGGCCCCGTAAGATTGGGGCAAGCGCAAGGACCCACGTCAACGCGACCAGGCGCGGTTCTTGGTATAAAAGCGATAAAGGCCAGGCAACAAGGCCCATTAAGCTCCCCAAAAACACTCCGCGTATCACCCCGAGTGTGAACGCCGTTGCAAGCACCGGTTCAGTAATCGTGGTAACCCGCATCATCGCCTGCGCTAGAGGCAGATCAAGGCCGACTTCGGTAATCAGGATTGTTGTCATTGCCAGGGCAATCAGCCCGAAGTCTGCTGGAGAAAGCAGGTGCGCCAAGATCAGCAACGAACAAAAATCGATGCCGCGGGCAGTCAGCTTGCCTGCGACGACCCACATGCCCGCCTTGGCGACCCGTGCGGATCGGCTGGCACCTTCCCCATTGTCCACGTGGATGTCCTCACCAAACTGAAACCCTTCGGGCGGAGCGCATGCTGTCCATCATGCCGGGTGAACCGTAGATTCATATACCTACCTTCGCAGTATCATCTAACCCGAATAAATAATGGAAAGCTGGCCGAGGTGGCTTAACCCGCTGAAGTATGTCGGAACCGATACAAATCATTTCCGGAGACTACACCCGCCATAAATGATCTTACGCTGCCGCTGAGTGGTGGGTCATCAAGTCGGCGCCGCCTCCTTCAGGCAGCTACCAAGAGCGGATCGTGCTTGCCATCAACGACACGCTTGGCGAGCCGAACATGACAGCCAATAACTGCACCTGTTCATGCCCCATACGACGAATACGCTTCGGCCGACCGTGGTGTTCGATGGCGCGGGACCGTTCGTCGTGCGGTCCTACCATCATGCAACCGAGTGGCGCTGACATCCCCACCCCACCTGCGCCGCCTGGTGCGGATGATGATCCGGGGCAATTGGTCAAACATCCGGATTCTGATCATGTCGTGCACGTCGGATAACCCGCTTCACGGACGCTGGCCGCGGCGACGTCCGGATTCATCCAATCCGATCGCGGTTCCTTCGCATAGGCCGGATTGCCGGCGTCAGTGAGTGCCAGACCGCGGAGGGCGGCTGCGGTCAGCGCGCCAATGAGCAACGATTTCATACAGCGAACCAGAGTCCCCTCGGCGCGACGACGTGAGCTGTGCCGCTGGAAGACTATCGAATAGCTGTTCGAGTACTGGCGTCACGGAACAACCGCTGCTCTCAGCTTCCGTTGTCTCCGGACAGCAGTTCGACAGCGTCTCGCTGTACTGCCGGATGTGTCGAGACGCGCGGTCCTCCGGCCGTGTCCGTAAATCTCGATGTTGGCCCCAAACGCCACGGTGGAACCAAGCGAGCGACGAGCTCGCATTCTTGGAGAGAAGTGTTTTGAGCGTCTTCAAAATTCGTCGGCCGGTAATCGGCAGTGTAGCGCTCAGCGCGATCGCCACCCTTTATCTGCTGCTGCTCACCAACAACTCCTTCTGGAGCCATGCGGTAGTCTATTTCGATCACGCATGGATTGCCATGTTATCGCTCGGCGCGGCACTCGGTCTCACCACCTTTTCGATCCTGACATCGCTGTCGATGAAATATGTTATGAAGCCGGTGCTGATCCTGCTGGTCGCCATATCGGCGGCCGCCGCCTATTTCACCGATACCTTCGGCGTCGTCATCGATAAGGGCATGATCGGCAACGCCGCCGTCACCACTGGACCCGAGGCGGGTCATCTGCTCACGGGCAGCCTTGCACTTCATCTTGCGCTTTACGCGCTCATCCCCTCGCTTCTTGTCGCCTGGGTGAAGGTCAAGCATCGTCGGTTTTTCTCAAAGGCGGCTGTCAATTTCCTCTTCATTGCTCCGGCGCTTGTCTTGAGCGGCGTGCTCATCTACGCCAACTTTGCCGGCATCGCCTATGCGCTGCGGGAGCATCGCGATCTGATGGTACGGTTCAATCCGGCCGGGCCGATCTCGTCGGCGGTGCGCTACGGTCTCTCCACCTATCGCGAACGTAATCTGGTCGTGCAGCCGCTCGGCACTGACGCCAAAGAGGGGCCGCGCATCGCCGCGTCCGGCAAGCCTGTCGTCGTGGTGGTGGTCGCGGGCGAGACGGCACGGGCGATGAATTTCTCCCTCAATGGTTATGACCGGGAGACCAATCCGGAATTGAAGGCGCTTGGCGTGGTCAACTACCGCGACACGACGAGCTGCGGCACGGCAACGGCCGTCTCATTGCCCTGCATGTTTTCCGTCTATCCGCGCAAGCAGTACAGCGACTGGAAGGCTCGCTCGACCGAAAATCTCGTCAACGTACTGACCCATGCGGGCGTTTCGGTTACCTGGTGGGACAACAATACGGGCAGCAAGGGGATCGCCGATCTCATCAGTTTCGCCAGCCTGACGCGCCGAAAGAACAGCCCGCTGTGCAGCAATGGTGAATGTCTCGACGAAATCTTCCTCGACGAACTGGACAAAAAGCTCGGCGCAACGACCAAGGACAGCGTCATCGTGCTGCATCAACTCGGCAGCCACGGCCCCTCCTATTACCTGCGCTATCCCGAAGTGTTCCGCCGCTTCACGCCGGACTGCCGGACTCCGGAACTGATGAACTGCACGACGGAGGAAATCGTCAATGCCTATAACAACACGATCCTCTACACGGACCATGTCCTGGCGAGCGTCGCGAGGTTGCTCGAGAAGCATCAGGACCGGATTGCCGGCGCGATGATCTACATGTCGGATCATGGGGAATCGCTCGGCGAAAACGGCATTTACCTGCACGGCGCGCCCTATGCGATTGCACCGAAGGAACAGACGCAGGTCCCCTTCATCGCCTGGTTTTCGAAACCATATCAGGCCGAGATGGGGGTCGACACCGCCTGTCTCTTGAAAGATGCAGCCAGCCCGAAGTCGCATGACAACCTCTTCCATACCGTCCTCGGCATGATGGACGTGCAAACGGGAGTCTATAACCGCTCACTCGACGCTTTCGCGGCCTGCACGCGGCCGGCGGGACGGAAGAATGAGGCACCGGGTTATCACGCGGCCGAGAGCAGCCTGCGAGCCGCACCAGACGGAGTTCTATAGCGGTTGCCGCCCATGTTGCACCAGCGGACAAAGCAGGAGCGGCGCCGCGCGCATCGAACTGTCAGCAGTCCGGCAAATCTGGTAGACTGCATGCTCGAAACCGTTCCGGTTTCTGTCACGGTAACCGTGGGCCCTCGATGGGAGGAGGAACCGATGCAGTTCGTTGGGATCCAAGTCTTCCCCGAGCGCGGCGGCAAGGCGGGCTTCACCGTCGAATTCGTCGGGGCGACGGGGGAGGTCGTTTCCGTGCTATGCCCGCAGAACGCGGAGGGCACCCTCAACCGGATGAATGCCGTTGTGCGGGCGAAAGAAATACTCGCTGCCGCCATCGAGACGGACGGTGAACTGCTCGGCATAACGGGGACGAGGCGATCCCCATCGGTCCCCGAAGGCGCGCTCCCGAACGCCCGCCAGGCGCACGACCGCGACGCGTTGGAAGAGCAGTTGGAGGAAGGGCTCGAAGATACGTTCCCCGCCAGCGATCCCGTGTCGATCACCAGTTCGGCCATTCCTAAGGGCACGCCGCGCCGTTGACCGCTCCGCGGAGACGCTCCTGCGTGCCTACGCTGGTGTTCTTGCTCCTCAGATTAACCAACATGTTGCGTTTCCGCATTTTTGCGCCGAAAGCGATTTCGGTTGAAATTAGAATGCGATAGTGATGTGAGATGAGCCACGTGTTCGCTGCAGCGATTGATCGCGCGGCTTGAGACGAGTGAGGGATCGATTCTCGTCCACATCCATGGAGAAAGCCGTCTTGGACGCCTACGAGAGCACCGGCTCATGAATGGCCGACGTCTCACATTCGCTGTCGGTGACATTCACGGCTGTCTCGCACAGCTCGACGACCTGTTGGAGGCAATCGAGTCCTCCGCACCGGGAGGCAGGGTCATCTTCCTCGGCGACCTTGTCGACCGCGGCCCGGAGAGCCGAGGCGTCGTCGAACGGATCATGGCAGGACCGACCAAGGCCGGTTGGCAATGGATCACGCTCAAGGGCAACCATGAGGACATGCTGCTGTCGGCCCGCAAGGGTCTGGCCGAGATGAGCTCGTGGCTGATGAACGGCGGCGACGAAACGCTGGAGTCCTATGGTGGCGCCATACCTTTGAGCCATCTGGTCTGGATGGCCGAGCTTCCGTCGATCATCATCGAGCCATATCGGATTTTCGTGCATGCCGGAGTGGAGGAAACCATACCGCTTGAGGAGCAGGACGACGACATTCTGCTGTGGATGCGTACCGAGCCGAACTATTCCGGCTATTACTGGGGCAGACATGTCTGCCACGGGCATACGCCGAGCAGCAGCAATCCCCGGACCGTCGGCAACAGGACCAATGTCGATTCGGGCGCAGTCTTCGGCGGCGTGCTTTCCTGCGCCGTCTTTGACGACGCCGTGCCGGGCGGGCCGATCGACTTTCTCATTGCCGGCGGCTGAGCGTCCGAGAAGAGGCGGCCAGGTAGCAAATGCCACAATCGCTCCGGCAGCACGAACCGGAGCGATTGTTTCGCGCGAATTCGGTTATGTAATGCGTCGCTCATCTCAAATTTGAGTGTTGACCGTCCATACCGAACAACTGTAGGCACTTGACATGCGATCAAAATAGGTAGACCGGTCTACATATTGGATGGAGTGTAAGCAATGCCCGAGAAAGCGCCTGCAAGGGAACGCCTGCTGAACGCCGCAGCCGAATTGTTCTACCGCGATGGGGTTGGAGCGACAGGTATCGACACGATTACCGCGCATGCAGGCGTCGCGAAGATGAGCTTGTACAACAACTTCGCGTCCAAGACCGATCTGGTAAATGCCTACCTCCAGGCACGCCATGTCGAATGGCAGGAACTGTATCGAGAGCGCCTCAAGCATGCAAAGACACCTCGAGAGCGCGTTCTGGCGGTGTTCGATTCCTATGTTGACCACGCGGACTTGGCCTATCGGTGGGGGTTCCGCGGATGCGGGCTTCTCAACGCCGCCGCCGAACTCCCGGTCGGCGATCCCGGCCGAGCCACAGTCGCCATGCAGAAGGAAGAGGCGGGGCGGCTCTTCAAGCAATATCTATCGGAAATGCACCCCACAGCGGGTGGGGTGATCGCCGAGACAGCGGAACATCTGTCGTTTCTGCTCGAGGGGGCAATGGCTCGGGCAGGCCTCGACGGACATGACGGCAGACTGAAGACAGCGCGCAAGATCGCCATCTCCGTCATGGATCAGCTATCGACCCTCCAGAACCCCGACGCCTGAACCGATGACTGACATTGCGACGTTACCCTTTCGGCGCGCCAGTCAAGTGTGGACGGTCTTCTTTGTTATCCTGCTCGAGGCGGCACTGGTGATTACCTGGAGCGCCGGTTTCGTCGGCATCCGGTTTGCGATCGACCATGCTCCGATCTTTCTGATCCTGTTTTGGCGAAGCCTGGTCTCAGGGCTGGTGTTGCTGCCCTTCGCCCTGACAGTGGGTCCGCCGATCAGGTGGAAGGATGCGCTTTCCCAGGTGCTGTTTGGTGCACTCGCCATGTCCGGGTATCTCGCGGGCTTCGCACTCGCGATCTCATTCGGCGTCCCAACCGGCCTCGTCGCCCTTATCACGGACATGCTGCCCTTGGCGGTGGCGTTCCTGTCATGGCCAATTCTCGGACAGGCCCTAACCGCACGTCAGTGGCTCGGCTCGTTGATCGGTCTGGCTGGAGTTCTGATCGCATCCGGTTGGTCCTTGGATATGGGCAATGTCCCACTCTGGGCCTACGGTCTTCCTGTGCTCGGCACGCTATCGCTTGCATTGGCAACGCTGCTGCAGAAGCGCAGCCCGACGAACACCATGCCGGTCTACCAGAGCCTCTGCATCCAATGCCTCTCGGCTGCCGCAATCTTCGCCCTGTTCGCCTGGCATGAAGGCAGAGTCTCGCCCGTCCTTGATGTTGGTTTTATCGGTGGCATTCTCTGGCTCGTGTTCGTCGCGACGTTCGGCGGTTGGAGCCTCTACTATCTTGCGCTCAGGAAATCCTCCCCTACTCGCGTCACGACGATCCTGTACTTGAGCCCGCCGGTGACGATGATCTGGGCCTGGGTGATGTTCGGGGAACCCCTTTCGTGGGCGATGGCCGGGGGATTGGGCGTTTCCCTCATCGGTATCGTCATCGTGGCAAGGTCGCAGAAGGCAGTTCATGTGTAGAACGGTCCAGCATCCGAACAGGACCGCTTGCGCCATTGCCGACCCACCGCTGGCCGTTTTGTGGCATTTGCTACACAATTCGCCGAATACGGTTGTGCACCGGTCCGTCCGGCGATAGTTGTGCAATCCACGCGACGCGCGAGACCCTTTCTAAGGAGCCGGCTTGGATACCCTGACGACTGCGCTATTCCCGAAGAAATTCGCTGCCCTGCTGTTCGATATGGATGGCACCCTGCTCAATTCCATGGCCGTCGTCGAACGGGTCTGGGGCGCCTGGGCGGTCCGCAACGGGCTCGACCCCCTTGAGCTGATGAAATCGGTGCACGGCGTGCGTGCGTCGGACACGATCCGCAAGCTTGGCCTCGCTGTCGATCCGGACCTCGAGGCGCACGCGCTTGCGGCGGCGGAAATCGCCGACGTGGACGGCATCGTCGAAATACCCGGGGCGATCGCCTTCCTCAATTCCTTGCCGCCGGAGCGCTGGGCAATCGTCACGTCGGCGCCGCTCGAACTGGCCAAGCGCCGTCTCGCCGCAGCCGGCATTCCCGTTCCGCACCACATGGTTACCGGTGAGGATGTCACGGCGGGCAAGCCGGATCCGCAAGGTTACCGTCTCGCCGCTCAGAGGCTCGGCGTCCGCGCCGAGGACTGCCTCGTCTTCGAAGACGCCCCGGCCGGGATACTCGCGGGTAGCTCCGCCGGCGCCGAAGTGGCCGTGATCACCGGCGCTCATGCGGCGGCAAACGGAACACCGCACCTGACCTTGGAGCACTATGCGGACGTCGAGGCCCGCATCGGCGGCGACGGCTGGCTTTCGCTCCATCGACGCCGGGGCATTCGATTCTAACGAGCAGGCAAGGACACTTCCCTAACGCCACATGCCGCGCATGCGAGCCCGGACATCGACGCGCAATTGCTGCGCCTCACGATGGCCTGCCGCAGCCGAAGTGACAACAGGCCAGGCCAAGCACTCGAAGAATTGCAGAAGAGTTACGGGAATGAAGCGACTGCGCGAGGCATAGACGTGCCGGTCGCCCTGGGCATTTTGGCCATGCGTGAAAAAGCGCTGCGGCGTGACGAGATGCAGGCTGTCCTTGGCGCGGGTCATGGCGACATAGAGCAGGCGCCGTTCCTCCTCGACCTCCGCGGTGCTGCCAACCCCGAGGTCGGAGGGTATGCAGCCGTCGACGCAATTGAGGACGAAAACGGATTTCCATTCCTGTCCCTTGGCTGAGTGGATGGTCGAGAGGATGAGATAGTCCTCATCGAGCAGCGGCACGCCCGCCTGATCGCTCGTGGCGTCCGGCGGGTCGAGCGTGAGTTCGGTCAGGAAGCGCTCGCGCGACGGATAGCCGGCGGCGATCTGCTCGAGCTGCAAGAGGTCGGCCCTGCGCATCTCGGCGTCCTCATGGATGCGCTCGAGATGCGGTTCGTACCACGCGCGGGCGATGCTGATTTCGGACGGCCAGCCACTCCGGCCGGCCCGCAAGGTCTGCAGCATGTCGACGAAGGACGTCCAGCCATCGCCCGAGCGAGGCGGGGCGGGGATTTCTGAGAGCGCCGCCAGCGGCTCCAAGTCGGCGGCGATCGCATCGAGCACACGCCCGGCCGTCTGCGGACCGACGCCCGGCAGCAATTGCATCAGCCGGAATCCCGCCACCCGGTCGCGGGGATTTTGGGCGAAGCGCAAGGCCGCAAGCATGTCTTTCACATGCGCGCTGTCCAGGAATTTGAGGCCGCCGAACTTCACGAACGGAATATTGCGGCGGGTCAATTCCACTTCGAGCGAGCCGCTGTGGTGCGAGGTGCGGAAGAGCACGGCCTGTTGCTTCAGGAGCATTCCGCATTCGCGGTTCTGCAGCACCTGGTCGACGATATAGTTGGACTGATCGGCCTCGTCGCGCACGGTGACGAGCCGCGGCCGTTCGGCCGATTCCCGCTCGGTCCAGAGGTTCTTGGTGAAGCGCTCGCGGGCAAGTTCGATAACTCCATTGGCGGCAGCGAGGATCGGCCGTGTCGAGCGGTAATTCCGATCGAGCGTGATGACCTCCGCAGCGGGCGTGAACGTCGCCGGGAAATCCAGAATGTTGCGCACCGTCGCGGCGCGGAACGAATAGATCGACTGCGCGTCGTCGCCGACGACCGTAAGGCCCCGTCCTTTCGGCTTCAAAGCCATCAGGATCGAAGCCTGCAGCCGGTTGGTATCCTGATATTCGTCAACGAGCACGTGATCGAACCGCCCACCGACATCCTCGACGAGAACGGCATCGCCCATCATCTGCGCCCAGTAGAGCAGCAGGTCGTCGTAATCGAGTACGTTCTGCGCCTGCTTCGCCTCGACATAGGCGCCGAAGAGCGCGCGCAGCTGCTTTTCCCAGGCGCTACACCAGGGAAAATTATCGCGCAGCACCTCATCGAGCGGCTGTTCCGCATTGACCGCCCGTGAATAGATGGCAAGGCAGGTTGCCTTGGTCGGGAAACGGTTTTCAGTCTTCGAGAAGCCAAGCTCGTGCCGGACGATGTTCATTAGATCGGCGCTGTCTTCCCGATCGTGAATGGTGAAATCCGGATCGACACCGATTTCCGCCGCATGTTCGCGCAGAAGCCGCGCGCCGATCCCATGAAACGTTCCCGCCCAGGCAAGCGCGTCGGAAACGGTGCCGGCTTTTCCGCCGAGCACCTGACTGCAGATGCGTTCGACCCTTCGGCCCATCTCGGCGGCCGCCCGGCGCGAGAAGGTCATCAGGAGGATACGGCGGGGATCGGCGCCATTGACGACCAGATGCGCGACCCGGTGGGCAAGCGTGTTCGTCTTGCCCGAGCCGGCACCAGCGATAATGAGAAGCGGACCAACGGTACTGACGTCCGGCCCGACACCGTGTTCGACCGCACTGCGCTGGCGCTCGTTCAATTTTTCCAGGTAAGCCGCGCTCATCAGCCCTCGTCCCGCCTCCAGTTGCGCTCGCGCGACGTGAACACCTGTTAAGGCTGCGGGATTGCCGCGAATCGAGCAAGAACGGACAAGGAACATAGCCGCAGTTCGACAGCCTGCAAAGCGGCGCCGCAACTGGCGCGCATCATTTCGTTCGAGCGGCTTTCGCTAATGGGTGCTGGTGCGATGCGCGGCAGCACTCGCCGGCTGCTTCGTTTGCTGGCGTCGCGCGAAAGATCGGGCGTTTCTGCGCGCAACTCTCAAGGCGGCCAATGTCGGCTGCCACCATCCCCTGGAAAGCGCCTCGGGCCCAGGCTCCCGGCGGGCCGGCCATGTCGCAATGAGTTCGGCAAGGGTCGGGGCGCGCCATCTTCCCCAGACATGATCGACGGTTCGGTCGGCATGAGGATAGTATTCCGCCAGCGCCGCCGCCTCGGCGACTTCGCCGGCGAGTTCGACAAAGACGATGATTCCATACTGCTTTGTTGCAACAGGACGACCTAGGGGCGGTAGATCGTCAGCGGGCAGGGGATAGCGGCGCCGGCGCCGTTCGGCGGCGCGCGCGCTCGCCGCTCTTAGGGCCTCGGAATCTTTTTGCGCCTCGCGGCGGCGTTTCCTTTCCTCGGGCTCGCTTCGTCGCGCCGCCTCCTCGATCTCGGGCCAGCGTCCCAGCAGTTCTTCATAGGACCGGAAGGGCACGCGCCAGGCCCGCAAGTCTTCGTCCCAGTGTGCCCAGGGAATTTCGCGCATCGCTTCGATCACCGATTTCGAATAGGGCGTTCGAACCCGCAGGTCATCGCCGACCTCGAGATACCGGCTGTCGATGGGCTCGAAATCATAAGCGTCGCGGCCTTTGACATCCCCATAGACGTCGTTGCGCTCGGCCTCCCGTGCCAGCCATCGTTCGATGCGACGGGCGGCCATCTTGCCCGGCACGAACCAGCTCTTGCGTTCGTCGTCCCATCGGGCGCGTGGAAACGCCTGGCGAAACCGCTCGACGGCGCTCCGGTCATAGGCGAAGGCCGCGAACTCGCCCTGTCGAGCTTCCTTTCGGAGCCTCCACTGATTGTGCGGAACCATGGCCAGTCTCCACGCTCTCGACAGTAACGTTGCGCTTGGTTGCTTTGTTCGTTTCAAGCGAGATTCCGGCAGCCACGTGCATTTCGGAGCGGTCCAATGGAACCCGCCTCGTCCTCTGCGAGTTTCCCCCTGCACTAGGAGGAACGATGCCCAAGGTCACGGACACGATCAGCTACCCCCAGCCAACGGACCGCCGGTTAGAGTGCGAGCGTGCGCTGGAAGAGGATTTTCAAGTCTTCACGAGCCTGGCGGAGGGCGCCGGTTGGTCGTGGCAAGAGATCGCGCTCGCTCTCATGGAACTTACCGAAGACTATGTCATGGCAATGAGCACGAGCACGAAAATTGCCGAGAGCAACACCGCCCCATTCCCCGGGAACAAGACCCTGCACTGACGGCCGGGGATATTGAAGAAATTGTGCGAGCCGCTCCTAGTCGCGGAAGCAAACCGTCAACAGAACAAAGCAGTGTCCGCATGATTTGCGGACACTGCTTACCAACGTTGGGGACATTGGTTGCCGCCCCAAGAGTGGGGACTGACATCCTTAAATTCATGAAGTCTACAATGGTTCCATTGCGACGGTCAGGCGCCGCCACCCTGCCGTTCTGCTGGAAGTGCGGGAAGCCGGTGATCGAGCGGGCCTGTTCTCAACGGGGCGCCCACAGGGAAATCAGTCTTTCGGACGTATGCACAGCTTCTTCAGCATTTCGACGTCGCGAACGCCGGATTGATAGACGGAGATCAATCTTGCGGCGATTTCGTTCGCCTTCTCGCCGCTGCTGTCTACGCCTCTTTCCTCCAAGATCTGTTCGAAGATGCTGTGCAGCAGGTCCACCTCCATGGGGCCGAAAGTGCTACACCGGTCGCGAGACGTCAACATGGTTCATCTCCTCTCGACGGGGGCGGATTCGCACATCCGTAACGCCCGAGCGTGTGCCGGAAACCATCAGTGTATCCCTGATTGAGACGAAGACGAGTCACTGCAGGTAGCGGCGTTGCGGCACTGCGCAAGTGCTGGTTTGTCCCGCGGGAACTGCCGCCCGAGCTCGGCGGATGATCGGCTTGCAGCAGCTTGAAAGACTCCCCGCGGCTGCTACTACTGGATGTGCCGCTGCAGCCGTTTTCTCGACAAGATCAGGTGCAGTGATGGCGGAAACTTTTGAATTCGCCCCGCCAGCCGAATGCTTGCATTAACGAAGACGGTCTAAAATCGAGGACATGGCGAAGGATATCACCCGACTCATTGAACTCTTCGAGGCCTCTCCTGTTCTCGTCGCGGCCTACGACGAGTTCGATAGGCTGCGCTACGCCAACGCGGCATTCCGATCAGCCTATTTCATCGAAGCGGATGAGACGCCCCTGTGGCCGGATCTGATGCGGCGGAATTTCCAGGCCCAAAGAGGAACCGTCATTCGCGCAGGAGACTTCGAAGAATGGCTGCGAGCGACCCAGTCGCGACGCGGCAAAGTCGGGTTCAGGGCGTTTGAAACCGATCTGTTCGACGGGCGCTGGTTTTGGATGACAGAAACCGTCGAGAAAGACGGATGGATGCTTTGCGTCGCCACCGATGTGACTGGCATCAAGGCCAAGACGCGCGCGGTACGACAGGATCGGGACCTGGCGATCAAAGCTTCCTACACCGATGAATTGACCGGGGTCGCCAACCGCCGCTTCGTGACGGCGAGAATCGAAGACATGTTGCAGCGGCACGGCGGCAACCAGGCCTCGCCAGGCTGCCTCTGCGTGCTGGACATCGACCGCTTCAAGAGCATCAACGACCAGTTCGGCCATCAAACCGGCGATTCGATCCTGAGAGACTTCGCCATGCGCATTCACCGTCTGGTGCGGCGCACCGACTGCTTCGGAAGGGTCGGCGGCGAGGAATTCGTGCTCACCCTTCCAGCCACTCCCATTGAGCAGGCCAAGCTGATCCTCGAAAGGATGCTCGCCTCCGTCCGCAAGTCCCGTCCGCTTCAGGAGCGACCCGACTTCGGATATACGTTTTCAGCAGGCGTCGCGGGCGCTCAGTCCAGCGATACGGCGCTCAGCCTCTATGCCCGGGCGGACCGGGCTCTATACATGGCCAAGCTCGCCGGCCGCGATCGCATTCACCTGGATGAATCCGATCCCAACCGATCTGCAATTGCAGGATAGCCCAGCCGGCCGATGCCGCGACCGGGACCAATCAAGCGGCGGCCTTGCCTATTGCCCAACACACATCCGCACCGACCGCTGCCCGCCCATTCGGTAAGTGGTCTGAATGGATTTCTGCTGGATGCCCTTCCGCGGCCATGGAAGTCAGCGGTACAGTCCTGTACGTAGATAGAAACTTCTCCGTGTTCCGCGCGTTTGCAGAGAAGTTGTTGCCCCGCCCGAAAGAATTGTTCGGGGAGGCCAGCATCACGCGCGTCCGTCACTCCGGGGACTTTCTGACGTGGAGAACCCATGACCGCCTCCGTCGACCATGCACCGGCACAAGCCAAAGGCCTGCGCCAGTTTCTCGCCCTCACACTTGGGTCCGTCGGCGTGGTCTACGGCGACATTGGCACCAGCCCCCTCTACGCGTTTCGCGAGGCCCTACGCCCCTTTGCAGCGGGCGGTGTCGACCGAGGAGAGATCATCGGCCTCATCTCACTCGTCATCTGGACGCTGACGATCATCGTCACGATCAAATACGTGATCTTGCTGCTTCGCGCCGATAACAATGGCGAGGGCGGTACTTTGGCCCTCCTTGCCCTGTTGATGAAGAAGGGCACCAAATATCCCGTACTGATGTTCTTCACCGGCATTTTCGGTGCCTCGCTGTTCATCGGTGACGCGATGATCACACCGGCGCTCTCGGTACTCTCGGCCGTCGAGGGGCTGAAGCTTGTGACGCCCGCCCTGCACGATTACGTGCTGCCGATTTCCGTCGCGATCATGGTGCTGTTGTTTGCTGTTCAGTCGCGTGGTACCGGCGCAGTTTCGATTTTCTTCGGGCCGATCACACTCATCTGGTTTCTGGTCTTGGGCGCTGTGGGTGTCGTCCATATTGGCGACGATCTGGCGATCCTGGGAGCTTTCAACCCCGTGCACGCCGTTGTTTTCTTATGGAATGCCGGTCTCGTCGGGTTCATCGTTCTTGGAGCGGTGTTCCTAACGGTCACCGGAGCGGAAGCCCTCTATGCCGATCTCGGCCACTTTGGGCGCGCGCCGATTCAGGCGGCCTGGGCCGCGATCGTATTTCCGGCGCTGACCTTGAACTATCTCGGACAAGGCGCCTTCGTGCTGTCGCATCCCGAGGCCATTTCCGATCCATTTTTCCTGATGTTTCCGAGCTGGGCCTTGTTGCCGGTGGTGATTCTTGCCACGCTTGCGACGATCATTGCCAGCCAGTCGGTGATAACCGGAGCGTTTTCGCTGGTGCGGCAAGCGATCCATCTCGGATTCCTGCCGCGGTTCGAGATCTGCTACACCTCGGAAACGCATACGGGCCAGATTTATCTGCCTCTGGTCAACACCGCGCTGCTGACCGGCGTGCTCGTCCTCATGTTTGTGTTCGGCAGTTCCGAGTCTCTCGCCCCCGCCTATGGCGTATCGATCACCGGCGCCATGCTGATCGACACGGTTCTTGCGTTCGAGTTCGTTCGCCGGCAGTGGGGCTGGGCGGTGTTGACTGCGGTTGCGATCCTGCTTCCCTTGTTCTTGCTGGAAATGGTCTTTCTCGGCGCCAACCTCTTCAAGATTCACCACGGCGGGTACGTGCCGATCCTCTTCGCCGGAACGATGATCACGATTATGTGGACCTGGCGGAGGGGCGTGGCGCTTCTGCGCGAGAAGACGGCCCGTCTGGAAGTGCCTCTCGACCAATTCATTGCCGCGGTCGAACGAAAATCCGAGCACGCTCCGGTAGAGGTGCCGGGAACGGCGATCTTCCTGACCGCCACGCCGGAGACGACCCCATCCGTTCTCCTGCACAACATCAAGCACAATCATGTGCTTCACGAGCACAATGTCATCCTGACCATCAAGACCGCCAGGGTGCCCTATGTCGCGGAGAAGGACCGCTACACGCTGACGAAGCTCTCCGATCGGTTCAGCAAGCTGGAGTTGAGATTTGGCTTCATGGACGACCAGAATGTCTCGAGGGCGCTGGCGCGCTGCCGCAAGGAGGGTTTCAAGTTCGAGATCATGTCGACGTCCTTTTATCTCGGCCGGCGCAAGCTTGTCGCGGATCCCGCCTCCGGCATGCCGAGATGGCAGGACAGGCTGTTCATAGCGATGGCGGACTCGGCGATCGATCCGACCGACTACTTCCATCTGCCCGCCAATCGCGTCGTCGAGTTGGGGGAACAGGTGATCATCTAAACGCCGAGGTCAGGGGTGGAGGGGCTTTCGCTGGACGATCGCCCCCCTCATGATCTCCCGGGTGGCGAGAGCCTCTCTTGCGTCAGCGGGGCATAGACCTTGGCGCCAGGCGTTTTATCGCCCGCGACACCCAGCACCAGATAGGCGACAATGAGGCAAACCGACAGTAGCAAGACGCCAACGGCAAAAGCCGATGAAGCCTCAGTCTCTTGGGCTTGCCAATCCTTTCTGCTGAACATGGGAGCCTCCCAAAAAATGGGGAAGGGTGCCCCGTCGCCGAGGACGAGTCTGGGGGAGGTGCATCGAACGTGAGTTTTGGCCCGCTTCGCCTCGCGAGTTGATTGATAGCTCCGTCTGAAGAGCTCGGCCCCTCCGCATCAAGGCTCGCACAACGGGCTCCATAGTCAAAGATTAGGCATGACCCGAATGGGCGAGGAAGCATAGAAATAACGGGTCATTTCATCGCGGCCGCATCCTGTGCTAAGGGTCGGACATGTCCCTGGAGCACGTGGAATGTATCGTCGCGGGAGCGGGTGTTGTCGGGCTTGCCGTCGCACGCGCCCTGGCGCTGGCCGGGCGCGAGGTAATTATCCTCGAAGCTGCCGATCGCATTGGTAGCGAAACCTCGTCGCGCAACAGCGAAGTCATCCACGCCGGGATCTATTATCCGCCGGGCAGCGTGATGGCACGCCTGTGCGTGGAGGGCAGGGGATTGCTTTATGCCTACTGCCGGGAGCGCGGCATCCCGCACAGGCAGTGCGGGAAGCTGATCGTCGCGACCTCTGAACCGGAGCTGGAACAGCTACCGGCAATCGCCGCAAAGGCGGCAAGGAATGGCGTGTCGGATCTCAGGGAGATCTCGGCTGCGGAGGCGCACTCCCTCGAACCGGCGCTTGCCGCAAACGGCGCGCTCTTGTCGCCCTCGACCGGCATCGTCGACAGTCACGCCTATATGCTGTCGCTGCTTGGCGATGCCGAGAACGCCGGGG
Source organism: Sinorhizobium sp. BJ1 (assembly GCF_002531555.1). Lineage (NCBI taxonomy): Bacteria > Pseudomonadati > Pseudomonadota > Alphaproteobacteria > Hyphomicrobiales > Rhizobiaceae > Sinorhizobium > Sinorhizobium sp. BJ1. The sequence goes on along the minus strand of NZ_NWTH01000019.1, from coordinate 92,466 downwards.
CGGTTCTCGTTTGCAACAGCCCTGTCGAGCAGGGTCGGGCGACCCAGCGCGGCATCGTCATCGACGTCGGCGGCGACGAACCGGTGAGCATCAGCTGCCGCCTGTTGATCAACGCTGCCGGCCTCGCCGCACCGAAGCTGGCCCGCCGCATCGACGGAATGCCGCCTGCGCTCGTGCCGAAGGAATATTTCGCGAAGGGGGATTATTTCTCGCTTGTCGGAAGGGCGCCTTTCTCGCGTCTGATCTATCCGGTTCCGGTCAAGGGAGGCTTGGGGATCCACCTGACGCTCGACCTGGCCGGCCAAGCCCGATTCGGTCCGGACATCGAATGGGTCGACACGCTGCACTATGAAGTCGATCCGGCAAAGGCCCCGCTCTTCTATGCCGGCGTGCGCCGCTACTTCCCCGACCTGAAGGATGGCGCATTGCTGCCCGCTTATTCCGGTATCCGGCCGAAAATCGTACCTCCCGAAGTGGCCAGCCAAGACTTCGTTGTTCAGGGTCCTGCCGTGCATGGCGTCCCCGGGCTGATCAACCTGTTCGGCATAGAATCGCCCGGCCTCACCGCGTCTCTAGCTCTGGCGAAGTTGGTGGCAGAAGGGTAGTTGACGCCTCGAGGGCAGGGCAATTGGTTTGAGGCGCCACGCCCGGATGCTTGCCAAACTTTGTCGCGAGCGGCACCAGATCTTCGAATCCTTCCTGTGCTCGATCGGCGTTTCGCCCAAGACAGCTCGCATCCATGCAGAGGGGATGGAGCATCATGCCAGCCCGGAGACGCTCCAGGCATTCAAGCGCTTCCTTGCCCGGACGACCTCGTCGCGGATCATCGCACAGGGTTGATCCATCTCAACCATGATCGTCAGCCGGAGCTCGGCGGGTTTTGCCTGATTCCGGCATTAGAGCACTTAGACCCGAGTATAGGTCGTCTGCTCCTCGTTGGTATCCGATCCGTCCTCCCGATCAATAGGCAGGTCGGGCAGCGTGCTGCTATCGTCAGCGTACATCCTCCCACGGGGCCGTTCCCCAAACGCCAAGAATGGACGGGCGGCACCTCAAGAGGCGGAGTCGCCATGAGCAAGCCAGCAGCTATTCTTCTCGCACTCGCCATCGCTAGTCCGGCAGCGGCGCATGATGCGACGCCAACGGCGGCACAGCCTAACGGATGGACATATCCGTTCTCCTGTTGCAGCGGAATGGACTGCCGCGAAATCCGAGATCAAGCGGTTCTCGAAGGCCCCCGAGGATATGTCATCAAGCTCACTGGGGAGCTCATCATGCCACGAGACACTCGCATCAAGAGCAGCCCGGACGGGCAGTTTCACCACTGCACGGTGGCCGGCGAGCCCACCGGCCGCACCCTTTGCCTCTTCGTTCCTCCGCGCTCCTTCTAGGGATTGTGACCATGACACAGGAACTCAATCGCATCGAAATCGATCTGGCCCCGCTTCAGCTGGTCTCACGGCGCATGTCCGAAGGCCGGACCACTGTACCGAGCGATCCGCTCTACATGCCGTCAGACTATCCATCACCACCGAATGCTCACGCTGAAGCGCATCTGATGACCTTTTCCGTCACGCCCCGCGAACCCATCGCGCGCCTCGGAACCCCGGCTCTGCACCTCCAGACGGGCGCGTTTACCCTTTACGTGACCGGGACGCTGTTCGGTCTTTCGTTCTACTCAATCGAGCTTGTCCGCCTTGTAGAGGGCTTTGAGGAGCTTTACCGTTCGGAGCGTTCCTCGACCATACATTAAGCCAAGGGGATCGGCGTTTTTAGAAGGGTCTCTTCGTCCGCGCTTGCATCTCGAGCTTGACCCCACTGCTCTGTCTTGGGGAGGGGGAGCGACGGCGTCATTGCTCCCGATCGCCGCGACCCACCTCCTGTCGTGTGACTTCAAAACAAGATCGATCCGCTCACTCGTTTCTCGGGGGCGGTCCTGCAGCGCCGCGTCTTATCAGGCGCGCAAAAGGTTGCTGTAGCGAACACGCGCGGCCGGTCGCGCAGCTTGTTTGAAATAAAAGACCCCTCCCGGGAACCGGGAGGGGCTTGAAAGGGGCCAAAAGAGAAAATGGCCCCACGGGAAGCAGTCCCGCGACCATAACAGCGCACGTTCGACATCACCATTGGCTGAAAGGATGGATTGGACACCGAGGTGGAAGGGATAACCTATACGCGGGTCCATGTGTTCTTATACGAACTTAAGAGTCTTGCGGCTTTTCAGACGCCAGCTTCAGCTTGTCCGCCATGCGGGCGAGTTCGGGCAAGGACTTGGCACGCATCTTCTGCATGACCTGGCTACGGTGGACTTTCACCGTTATTTCGCTCACTCCCAGATCGGCGGCGATCTGCTTGTTCAGCCGTCCCGCCACCACCAAAACCATCACCTCGCGCTCTCGAGGGGTCAGACTTTCGTAACTTGCATACAACGTCGCCAAGGCCTTTTCATTCTCAAGCCAAACCCGGTCGCGGGCCAGGCCGACGTGCACGGCGTCGAGTAGATCCTGATCGCGGAACGGCTTGGTCAGGAACTCGATCGCTCCCCCTTTCATCGCTTGGACGGACATGGGAATGTCGCCATGCCCGGTGATGAACACGATCGGCAGCCGAATGTTTTCCCGCGATAGCTCTCGTTGAAATTCGAGGCCGCTTTGTCCCGGCAGCCGGACATCCAGCACGAGGCAGGTGGGCCCGTGGGGTCGACCAGATTTGAGGAAGTCGTTCACTGAGGCCAGGAGTTTCACGTCAAAGCCGACGGATCGGAGCAGGCTGCCAAGCGCCTCGCGGATGGCCGGATCATCATCTATGACGATGACAGTTGCGGGCACCTCGGTCATGTCATCGCCCCCCACGGGGAACCGGCGCTTGCGGAGGCGAGCGGTCTGCACCCGCTGCAGCCCCGGGTGAAGCCCAACCGGCAGAGCGCCGGTGACGCGATGTGGACACTCCCCTCTCTCCCTCAGCCAGTCACGAAACGAAGCCCTCTCGCACATGAGAATGCGCTCTAATCATCTCAGCCACAAGGCCCACGAGGCGATCGAGCGCCCGCCATGGCGTGGCGCCTTATGCCGGCTGAACTCGCCGGCTCGCCAAATGGCAATAGCGGCCAACAATCTCTGCAACCGCAGCAGTTCACGTGTCGCAGCGACCACCGGTTTTTAGAAGCTATGGCTGAGGCTATACCATCGTATAGCTTCCACTGCCTTTGTCGCCCTTACAGGCTGATGTAAGTTACGACCTGAGCCGCAACGCTAGATTTTTTGCAGGACGCCTATCGTGAAGTTGGAGGCGGCAGTGCCAACCAAGAAGCCTCTGATTGCGATTGTCGATGACGACCAGTCGATGCGCGAAGCTACCAAGGGCCTCATGAGGTCGCTGGGATTTGACGCCGAGGCTTTTTCATCCGCCGATGATTTCTTGAAATTTCCGCATCTCCGCCGCACGGACTGTCTGGTAACGGACATCCATATGCCCGGAATGAGTGGGCTTGATCTGCACCGTCGACTGGTTGCGTTGGGCGAGAGCATTCCAACCGTCCTGATCACCGCCTATCCGGACGAAACCGTGCGGGCGCGTGGGTTGGGTCCGGATATTGTCGGCTACTTGGAAAAGCCGTTTGACGAGCAGGATCTATTGAATTGCATCCGTTCAGCGCTGGCTCGCGGGAGCGAAGGCGAAGGCGAAGGCGATTGAAGATGACCGCTATGCCAGGCATGTCGACGATGAGACAGGGGGTGTCGGCCGGACCGACCACCTCATGGCGGCGTTTGGCCGGCCCGCTCGCCCGGCGCTGTACAAGCGCTCTCGTCCGGGTCTGAAGGCAGGGCGAACTGAAATACAGCGCCCCAAGGCTCGTTCGCCCCGGCCCATAGCCGCCCCCCGTGCGCCTCGATGATCGAACGGCAGATGGCCAAGCCCATGCCCAGACCCTCCGCTTTCGTCGTATAAAACGCCTCGAACACCTGCTCCAGGCTCTGCGGCTCCAACCCGACGCCGGTGTCCTGTACTTCGACCAGCACGGCACCGGATGTGTCGGCTCGGGACCTGATCAGCAACTCGCGTGGCCGGTCCGCCACCTTCTTCATGGATTCGATGCCGTTCATCACCAGGTTCAAAATGACCTGCTGCAACTGGACCCGGTCGCCTGCAACTGGCGCGAGCTCGTGCGCCAGTTCGGTTCGCAGCAAGACGCGCTGACGGCGAACCTCCTCATGAACGAGGACTACCGACTCTTCGATGAGGCCGTTCAGGTCCACCTGTGCCGTGACGCTGGCTGTCTTCTTGAGGAGCGCGCGCACCCGGCCGATCACCTCGCCGGCCCGATGGCCATCCCGGACGATACGCCCCAGCGTCTCGCGGGCTTCGTCGAGGTTGGGGGGCTGGGTCGCGAGCCAGCGCAGGGCGGCGTTCGCATTGGTCACCACGGCGGCCAGCGGCTGGTTGACCTCGTGGGCAATGGAGGAGGTCAGCGCGCCCATCGTCGTCACGCGTGTGACATGCGCGAGCTCCGCCTGCGCCTTCTGCAGCGCCTCCTCGGCCCGCTTTCGGTCCTCAATGTCGACGAGAAATCCATACCATTTGAGAATGTCTCCGTGCTCCTCCCGGAGCGGTACGGCACTTTCGAACCACCAACGATATTCGCCGTCGGACGCACGACAGATACGCACCTCGGCCTCGAAGGGGCGGCCCGTGGCCAAGGACATACGCCACTTCGACATGTACTGCTCAAGGTCGTCTGGGTGAAACCGGGATTCGGGCTTCCAGTTCTCCGCAAACGATCCCTCCAGGGACAAGCCTGTGAATTCCTGCCAACGTCGATTGATGAAGTCGACACGGCCGTCGGGCAGGGCGGTCCACACCATCGCCGGAACTGTCTCGATGACCTCGCGAAGCTCCTCTTCACTCCGCCGGGCGGCCTCTTCGGCGCGCTTGCGCTCGGTGATGTCCTCGCAAACGATCAGGATGACGGGTCGCTTCTTGATCACCATCGCTCTTGCCGTCTCGCGGACCCAGAGCATCGAGCCGTCCTTGCGAAACTTGCGCAGCTCCCAGCTCATGGCGCGGCCGAGATGTTCGAGACAGGTGGCCGCATGCCTCTGGACGGCGTCGCGATCCGCCTCGTGAAAGATGTCCTGTACGGGACGGCCGATCAGTTCGTCGACCGTGTAGCCGAGCTGCTCCGCCCCAAAGGGATTGACCGACACGATGGTGCCGGTCGCGTCCACCATGAAGTACATCGTCGGATTGTTCTCAAATACAGCTCTCCACTGCTCCTCGCTGTCTCGCAGTGCCCCTTCCACCCGCTTGCGTTCGGTAATGTCCTGGATTGTGCCAAACATGCTGCGCGGCCGGCCCGACGCCTCTCTTGTCAGATCGCCCTGGCTGTGGACGATGCGCACCTCGCCGGTAGGCCTCACGATTCGGTACTCCAGGTCGTAGCGAGATTCGCCACGCACTGCCTTGGCCGCGGCCTGGCTCCAGAACGACCGGTCTTCCGGATGTATCCGCTCACCCGCTTCGGCAAGACTGACGACCGCCGTCGCGCGCGGTGTCAGCCCGAAGATGCGGTATGTCTCGTCCGACCAAGTGAGACAGTCGGTGCTGAGATCACGCTCCCAATAGCCAACATGGGCAACGCGTTGAGCTTCTGCGAAATTGGCCTCGCTTCGCCGCAGGCCCTCCAATGTCTCCTTGAGACGGGACGTCATGAGAGTGAACGCCTGGGCAAGCAGGCCGACTTCATCGTTCCGGCGCAGTTCGGGCACGTCTCGCCAGTCCCCCTTTGCGATCGCGTGCGCTGCCTGGGTCAGGGCAGTCAGCGGCCGCAAGGTGCGTCCAACCAGCCCTAGTCCGAGGAGGACGAAGACGGCGACGATGACCGCGCCGACGCCGATCGAGAGATAGGCTGCACGATAGACCGGCCTCAGGAAATCCGCGGCTGGCACCGCCGAGATGATGGTCCAGTCAAGAGCGCCAGGCCCGTCAACGCGATCAACCGCCGCATAGATCCGGCCGCGCTCAGGGTCACTGAAAGAAAACACATGCGGTCCCGCTGACGAGGACCCGGCGACGCCGGCATGCCGCCCAAGATAGCGCGCGGTTTCACGAACGATGGGATCGGTTGCTTCCGACGCCTGCAGGCGCAGATGTCCGCCGTCCGCTCCGATTGTGACGGGCGACACTCCTCCGGACGCGCCGATCAAATGTCCGCTGGCGTCGATGATGAAAGCCCGCCCGTTCTCGCCGATCTCGAGCGTCTGCAAGAACCTGGAAAGTTGGGCCAGGATGAGATCGATCCCGCACACACCGACGAAGTTGCCGTTCCTGTCCAACACCGGGGCGGAGAGCGAGATACCCAGTATCGGCTCGACGAGACCGAGATAGGGCTCGGTCCAGTACCGTTCGCCCGTCTCCTTCGCCTTCGAGTACCAGATCCTCCGACGAGCATCGAACGCGCCTTCCGACTTTCGCAAACGGCCGATCCTGCCGCTTGGCAAAGCTTCGAACTCTCGCACGGCGCCGGCGCGAAAGTTATCAGTCATCAGAAACACGGGGTTCGAGTCTGCCAGTCGCCCGACCGAAACAAGCCCGCCGGCCTCGTTGCCGAAAAACATCCAGTCGATATCGGGTTCCTCGTCCAGCAATGCATGGAGCTCTCGCGCAACAGCATGCGGGTCGCTCAGTGACAGGTCGTGACGAACAAGACCGTTAGCCAACCGCGATACCGCCTTGTCGGCACCGCGCACCAAATGATCGACGTCGCGATGCACAGCTTGCGTCACGTCTCGGATCAGGCGCTCGGACATGACCGAGACAATGGCGTTTCCCGTCCAAAACCATAGACCGGCCAGGACCAGACTTAGAACGAGAACGACGCCGGCGACAGGGAAGATCAAACGGTGTCGCAACATGATTGCCGAGTTCCCCAGGCAGCCAGATGAATATTCTATGCTACTTATATTGCTCCCATGGCTGCCCGTCGGCAATCCGCGGCTCGCTACCCGGCGAAAGTCCGGTGATGGGCTCAGAGTTGGCGTCGATGGAGGTAGTGAGAGGTCGCTCGTCGTGGATGATGGCGATTTTGGCGTTAGTAGTATCGACGTTCGTTTGTCCTCATCCTGCTTCCCGTTTGACGAGGTCAATCGGCGATGAGGAGGCTGATCTGGCTCAACACAAACGATCAGCGGCCAAGTTCCATAATTTAGCTTATGCGATCTTGTTGTGTAGCGGCAGTTTAGAGATGCGACATATGAGCCAGTTAGAGATGCGACAGTCGTCGCCTCTTGGGAGGCTGGTCAAACGTCAACGTTTGGAAGGAAGACTGGCGACGTGAAGCGTGGTTGAGGCCATGAGCGTTCGGAGGACGGCCTCAGTGACCGCGGCATCGCTGTGAAGCACTGCATCAATGTCAATATTGGGTTTTGCGCTGAGGCCGGCCACCGAGGTGCTGCCGACATGGTGAATGTCATCGACTATCTCGGCGATTGATTCCAGTATCCGGAGCTTCTGGTCTTCGAAAAGACCAGGCCATGCCGGATCACAATCAAGGAGCTTTATTGCGTTCACGGGTCGCCGTTCGGATCTCGCGCCACGACCGGGCCAGATTCGTACGACCTCGGAAACAAATGTCCATCGAGGCCCGCCTACCCTTCCCTTCCTCCGATGTCATGATCAGCTCTCAAACCTAAAGCCGAAGGTGCCCTAACGATCAGGCTTTGCACGCCCGATCAATCCGCCTGATCAGGGCTGGTCGTCGCTGCAAAAGGCCATCCACCGGCTTCGCTCGACGAGCGGCGGCGCTGCTTGTTTGTGCGGGCACGGAGATCCGCCTTGCTGCAACGCACAATACTTCATCAGTAAAAGCTGATGCCCATTTATTGAGCATGTTCAAAAGACGGATTTTCTCCTTTAATTTCAATTATATGGTGCGTAATTCCCGGAACTGGCACGGCACTTGCTTTTCTATACTTGCTTCGGTCAACGGCGATTTGAAGCGAGCTCAGGCGTCGATAGCGCCTGCCAAGGACACCGGCGTCGCAAGGGCTTTGCATCCAAAGGGATTCCTACCAGTCCCAGGAGCGCAATGTTCGAGCGGCGTTTTTTTTGTCGGTTTTCGACCGGCCACCAAATTGAGGGAACGTGCGCATGACCAAGACTTCGATCGGCGGTCTCACCCGCCGCAGCCTGCTCAAGACGACCGCGACGGCCGCCATGGTCGGTGCGGCAAGGACGCTCCTTCCCACCGGGGCCTTCGCTCAGGGCGCCGGTCCGGAGACTGCAAAGGCCGTGCTCGGCTTCATCGCTCTTACCGATTCCGCCCCGCTCATCATCGCCAAGGAAAAGGGCTTCTTCGACAAGTACGGTATGACCGAGGTCGAGGTGGTGAAGCAGGCCTCCTGGGGCACGACCCGCGACAACCTGGTGCTCGGCTCGGCCGGCGCCGGAATCGATGGCGCCCATATCCTGACGCCGATGCCCTATCTCATCTCGACCGGCAAGGTGACCCAGAACAACCAGCCGCTGCCGATGGCGATCCTTGCCCGCCTTAATCTCGACGCGCAGGCGATCTCGGTCGGCGCGGCCTATGCCGATCTGAAGGTCGGCCTCGACGCCTCGGTGCTGAAAGACGCCTTCGCCAAGAAGAAGGCCGGTGGCGAGGCCGCCAAGGTCGCCATGACCTTCCCGGGCGGCACGCACGACCTCTGGATCCGCTACTGGCTCGCCGCCGCCGGCATCGACCCGGACAAGGATGTCGAGACCATCGTCGTCCCGCCGCCGCAGATGGTCGCCAACATGAAGGTCGGCACCATGGACTGTTTCTGCGTCGGCGAACCCTGGAACGAGCAACTCGTCAACCAGAAGATCGGCTACACCGCCGTCAATACTGCCGAGATCTGGGCCAAGCATCCGGAGAAGTCCTTCGCCATGCGCGCCGACTGGGTCGAGAAAAACCCGCGCGCCGCCAAGGCGCTGGTCATGGCCGTCGAGGAAGCCGCGCAGTGGTGCGACGACATGGCGAATAAGGACGAGCTAGCCAAGATCGTCGGCAAGCGCAGCTGGTTCAACGTGCCGCCCAAGGACATCGTCGATCGGTTGAAAGGCGAATACGACTACGGCAACGGCAGGGACGTCGAGAACAGCCCGCACTTCATGAAGTTCTGGCGCGACCACGCGTCCTACCCGTTCCAGAGCCATGACGCATGGTTCCTCACCGAGAACATCCGCTGGGGCAAGCTCGCGCCGGATACGGACATCAAGGGGCTGATCGCCAAGGTCAACCGCGAGGACATCTGGCGCGAAGCGGCAAAGGACCTCGGCGTCGCCGACATCCCGGCCTCCACCTCGCGCGGGCCGGAGACCTTCTTCGACGGCAAGGTCTTCGATCCCGCAAATCCGGAAGCGTACCTGAAGAGCCTGGCAATCAGCCGCATCGCCTGATCCCGCAACGGCAGCCGGGTCCCCAAACCGGCTGCCTTCGATCAAACCCGTAGGAGAACGGCATGTCCGTCACCAATCTCAAGCTCAAACCGCAGGCGACGCCGCAGACTTCGGCTCAGGTCATCGCTCTCGGGCAGACGGCGAGCCGCGGCATCGATGACCGCCTGTCGCGCTTTGTCACCCAGACTGTCACCAACCTCTTGCCGCTGCTCGTCACACTGACGTTCTTCACCCTTGCCTGGCAGCTCATCTGCTCGTCGCCTGAATCGAGCCTGCCGGCCCCGTCGCGCGTCATCGAGGAAAGCTGGGAGCTGATCGCACATCCCTTCTACATCGGTCAGGGTGTCGATCAGGGTCTGTTCTGGCACGTATTCGCTAGCCTGCAGCGCGTCGCGCTCGGCTACGCCATGGCTGCGGCGGTCGGCGTCGCGCTTGGGACGCTCGTCGGCCAGAGCGCCCTCGCGATGCGCGGCCTCGATCCGATCTTCCAAGTGCTGCGCACCGTGCCGCCGCTCGCCTGGCTGCCGCTTTCGCTCGCCGCCTTCCAGGACGGCACCCCTTCGGCAATCTTCGTCATCTTCATCACGGCGATCTGGCCGATCATCATCAACACCGCGGTCGGCATCCGCAACATTCCGCAGGATTACCAAAACGTCGCCAAGGTGCTGCGACTGAACGGTTTCGAATATTTCGGCAAGATCATGCTGCCGGCCGCTGCCCCCTACATCTTCACCGGCCTTAGGATCGGCATCGGTCTCTCCTGGCTGGCGATCGTGGCGGCCGAGATGCTGATCGGTGGCGTCGGCATCGGCTTCTTCATCTGGGACGCCTGGAACTCGTCGCTGATCAGCGACATCATCGTGGCGCTGATCTATGTCGGCATCGTCGGCTTCCTGCTCGATCGCCTCATCGCGCTGATCGGTCGCGCCATAACTCGCGGCACAGCAAGCGCCTAAAGAAAAGGAGGCCTTCCATGGCCAAGAGCTATCTTTCGCTTGAACTCATCGACAAGACCTTCGAACGCGGCGGCACGCGCACCGAAGTTCTGAAGCAGGTCTCCCTTGCTGTAGACAAGGGCGAGTTCATCTCGATCATCGGCCATTCCGGCTGCGGCAAGTCGACCCTGCTCAATGTCGTCGCCGGGTTGACGCAGGCGACAACCGGCGTGGTGCTGCTCGACGACAAGGTCGTCGACGCGCCGGGACCGGATCGCGCTGTCGTCTTCCAGAACCACTCGCTGCTGCCGTGGCTGACGGTCTATGAAAACGTCCGGCTCGCCGTCGACAAGGTGTTCTCTGCGAAGCGCAACAAGCAGGAACGCCATGAATGGACCATGCGCAACCTCGAGCTGGTGCAGATGGCGCATGCCGGCGACAAGCGCCCCTCTGAGATCTCCGGCGGCATGAAGCAGCGTGTCGGTATCGCGCGGGCGCTTGCCATGGAGCCGAAGGTGCTGCTTCTCGACGAACCGTTCGGCGCGCTCGACGCGTTGACCCGGGCGCATCTGCAGGACCAGGTCATGCAGATCCACGCGACGCTTGCCAATACCGTCCTGATGATCACCCATGACGTCGACGAAGCGGTCCTGCTTTCCGACCGGATCGTGATGATGACCAATGGGCCGTCGGCACGTATCGGCGAAATCCTCGATGTGCCGCTCGCCCGCCCACGCCGGCGCATCGAACTCGCCTCCGACCGAACCTATCTGAAATGTCGCGAAGCGGTGCTCAAGTTCCTCTACGAGCGCCATCGCTTCGTCGAAGCTGCGGAGTGACTGCCCCGTTTTGCATGTTCCTTAAAATCGGCTTAGATTTTAAGGAACATGCAGCAGATGTCGTGAGATCAGAGGCCGTGCCTTTTAGCCCACGTGGATACCCGAAGACACCGCAGTTCAGTCGACGCTCAATTGGCGGCGAAGCAATAGAAGAGGCCGTCCCCGCCGGTGCTCTTGAAGGCCTCTATCGTGCAGCCACCGCGCGTCGGATGTGAAGAGTTCCACGATTTGGCCGCCGCCGAGTCGTCCAAACCGGTGCGGTCGCTGTGACCAACGATTGCAGCACCCTCCGCACCGCCCATGGTCCAGTTGCCGCAGGTTTCGGCGGCAGCGGTTCCATCCGGCCTGGTGCCTGTCAGGATGTCATGGCGGTTCGGGGTGTCGCCCCGCCCGTTGATGACCTCGCCCTTTTCATTGAGCGCAGTTTGTTTGGTCAGATTGTTGTTATCGCCGTGCAACGAGGCGACATCGTCGGCGATCTTCTCGCCCTTGGCATTGTGCCAAGGTCCCGCACCGATGCGATCCTTGGCGTTCTCGCTATCGGTGGACAGATAGGCCCGCCAGGTCTTGCCCGTTGAGCCGCCGGCGGTCGCAAGCGCGCCACAATGTGCGTCGGCGCCAGCAAGTCCGCCGAGATCGCCACCCTTGCCCGGATTCGCGCTGGTGACAAAGAAGCTCATCGACGTGTCCTGGGCATTGGCTGAGACGACCGAACAGGTCAATAGGGTCGCAATTAGTGCCATGCGTTTCATGGCGAACCTCCCTTGGATTTCCGAGGTATCAGCGTATTGCCTGCACGGGCGAGCGTAAAATCGAAATCTCGTGAGGAAGCCGGACGCAATGCGCCTGCCGCGAGTCCTTCTCCCGCCACGTGGGCGGGTTCTGGTCGGCGCTACGTGCACCACCTCAGCTCCGTTCGAGCCGCACGACCATTGCGTCAAACGGAGCCGGCTTCCCTCTTCTCTGCCACCCACCGGTAGAGGACGTCGGGCTCCCTCTCTTCGTTCCGGCTGCCGTCCGTCTCCTCGACTGCGACGAAGCCATGGTTCTCGTAGAAGCGCCGCGCTCCCCAGTTGCGTTGAAAGGTCCAGAGCGACAGCTCACAGGCGCCCGTCCGAGCGACCCTCAGAAGCGATGCTCCAAGACCACGACCTTGATGCGCCGGCAAAACATAGAGCTGATCGATCCATCCCGGCCGGAACGCAACGATGCCGACCAATCCATCGCCACCGAATATTCCCCAGACGGAACAGTCCTGAAATACTCTGTTCCTGAAGAACCAGCTGTCCTCTTCCGGCGTGTGGAGCCCCGCAAGCGACGGAAGGCGTTCATCGAATGAAACTCGCAGCACGCGCGCCGCTTCATCGGCGAGTTCACGCCCAAGCCGCACCGGTCGAGATTTATCGGCATTCATTCCACCGGCTCCACGCAAAAAGCTCAAGTTACAGGCATCGAAGGAAAGGCTTCGCAATGCTCAATCATGAATGGGAATGCGCCTCCCAACAGGATTCTACCGCCGGTGCTCGCAAGTCTAGTCCGCGGCCTTTCCGAGCGTATCGGCGACGTAGGCACCGCGTTTACCCATCGGCAACGGTTCTCCTGTGGTGGAATCGACAGCAGTCTGATGTTCGAGCTCGGCGTTGAGGAGAGCGCCTGTGATCAGGATCACCATGGAAATCCAGACCCACATCATGAAACCGACCAGCGCGCCAAGCGCGCCGTAGGTCGCATTGTAGTTCGCGAAATTTTCCAGATAGTAGGAATACAACCATGAAGCCGCCAGCCACAACAACGTGCTGAATACGGCACCCCAGTTCAGCCACCGCAGTTTCGCCCGCTCGCGGCTCGGCCCGTAGCGATAGATCAGGACAGTGCCGAGGGTGCCGAGGAGCAGAATGGCTGGCCATCTCGCCACCCTGGTCAGGATCTCGATCCAGCGATCCAACCAAAGATAGGCAAGCAAAGCCGGAATGACGCCGATCGCCACGATGAGGACGACGGCAAAGAGCAGTGCCGCAAAGGTGAAGGCGAGGCACAAGAGCGTTCTTGATACAATGCCTCTCTTCTCTTTTTCTCCATAGGCGACGTTCATGGCGTCAAACAGCGCCGAAATGCCGTTGGCCGCACTCCACAGAGAGATCAACAGGCCGCCGATAAAGCCGAGGCTGAGGGTCGATGTCTTCTGCGTGGTAAGAGCCTTCAGCTGATCCGTGATCATAGCGTAGGAGCCGGGCGGCAAGAGCTCGTCCAATACCGCCGTATGGGTTCCGATGTCGGACGGGTCCGCGATGAACCCGTAAAGCGAGACCAGCGCACCCAAAGCCGGAAACAGCGCCAGCAGAAGGTAGAAGCTGACCCCTGCCGCGATCAGGAAGACGCGCTCCTCGGAGATCTCCGACATCACCCGCCAAAATACGTCACGCAGGCCCTTCGCCGGTATTTGTTCCGGCACGGCTGCACTGCGCCCCCTGCCCGGCTCGGCGGCTTCCAAGGTTTTTGTAAGATCGGCCTCTCTTGGGCTCATAGAGGAGCGTCCGGTGCTTTTTTCTGAGCCTCATATACCCGCGATATGCCCAACGCTCGGGAAAACTGCTTGTTCCGGTGCTTGCACGGATTTGGCCATCAAGGGAGGGCGCACTGCGCACCCCGACAATCCATTTGCGGGACACGGCAACGCTCGTTCAAGGGGAATGGGGACCTCTCTTCTGGATCAGCCTTGCCTTATGATGCGGACAGTATTTTCCGACAGCCTTGGCGGCGCAAAAAAGATACGGGCCGCCGCTGTTGATCGGCCAGATGCACTCGCCAGGCGACAGCTCCTCGAGGCGTTTTGCAAAGGGCAAGCGCTGCACATCATAAGCGTTTGCCGAGATGAATTCTCTCTGGTACTCGTTCATCGGTGACTTGCGCGCTACATTTTTCGCGCTACATTTTTCGTCGAGCCCGACCGACCTTCCGATCAGGTTCTCGGAGATCGACGCCGCGCCCGACCTGTGCCATCTGTCAGCCCGGAAGCAGCGTGACGACCATGACCGCGGCGACCACGGCAAGCGCAGCGATGAGCGCGATCAGTTCGATCATCATGTAACGCTGCATGTCGCGACGCATGCTACTTCCTCCACGTCGTTGTGAGGTTGAAAGTAAACGCTTTAGAATCGCAATTGTTCACGCGCGTGGGCGCACCGTTGCGCCAGCTTTCCGACGCCCAGCTAAAAGGACGCCCCTCCCCTTAGGGCGAGGCGCTCATGTGGAAGGTGTACAGAACGGTTAATCGGCCTCTATTCCGGGAACGGTATTGCCCGTCAACATCCGCACCAGGGCGAGCTCGCTCCTTACACCCTGCTGATAAAGGTGAAAAAGCATCCTGCCTATCTTCGCACCCTCCTCACTTTCCGGCTCCAGCTCCCTAGAGGAACATGCATAGACATGAACGCGCCGGAGCATCGAGATTTCATGATCGTCAATGGCGAGATCCGAAAAGCGCATGCGCATTTCCCTTTGATTCTCCAATCAAAGAACTTTGTTGATCATCCTATGATATTGGTGCGCCATGCTCCTGATTCCAGATCTCCGTTTCATCAGCGAACGCTGTGGGCTGCCGACGGGGAACGACACGCCTGACGGACGCGTTTCCGATTGATCCTGCCGCGCGTTATCGGAGCCATCATGTCCACCAACACCCCAAAAACCCTCGATTCCGATCCAGCTCTCAACGCGTCAAGCCGCTGAGGTGCGGGATAAATGGAACGTTACGACGTAACGCTTGGACTCCTCGGGCTGGTGATCCTGCTCACCGCCTGGATTCCCATGGTCTTTCGCCGCCTGCCGCTTTCACTACCCATCTTCTGCATCGCAATCGGCGCTCTCGCCGGACACACCATCCTTACACCGCTCGTCGATCTCGCCTCATTCGACAGCCGATTTGTCATAGAGCATATGACAGAGTTCACCGTCATCGTTGCACTGATGGGTGCGGGACTGAAGATCGATCGCCCCATCGGCCTGCACAGTTGGGTTCTCACTTGGCGGCTTCTGGGAATTGCGATGCCGTTGGGCATCGCCGTGATGGCCGCCGGCGCCTCCCTGATTCTGGGTCTTGGTGCTGCGTCGGCCATTCTGCTGGCCGCCTGTCTGGCGCCGACCGATCCGGTCTTGGCGAGCGATGTCCAGGTGGGGCCGCCGCAGACCGGGACGGAGGACGAGGTTCGGTTCGCACTCACATCCGAAGCCGGCTTGAACGACGGCCTGAGCTTCCCATTCGTCTACTTGGCAATCGCGATCGCACTCGCCTCCGATCAGCCCGATTGGTTCGCCGATTGGCTGCTCCTCGACGTTTTGTGGCGGCTCCTTGCCGGGGTCGTAATGGGGTGGATCATTGGCAAGGTGTTAGGCTTTGCCACATTTCGCCTGCCGAAAGGGGCGGCGCTCGTACGCACAGGCGACGGCTTCGTCGCATTGGGGATTACCTGCCTAGCCTACAGTCTGACAGAACTCGTCCACGGCTACGGTTTCGTTGCTGTGTTCGTCGCCGCTCTCTCCTTCCGCACCATCGAGCGACACCACGAATTTCATAAGGAACTTCACGACTTTTCCGAACAGATCGAAAGGCTGCTGATGATGGTGCTTCTCGTCTGTTTCGGAGCTGCCGTGAGCCTTGGGCAATTCATCGCCGACCTCGATTGGCGGGTCGTCGCCTTTGCCCTGTTTGTCCTGGCGATCGCCCGACCGGCCACCGGATGGGTGAGCCTGCCCTCGACCTTGCCCAAGGGAGAAAGGGCCGCCATCGCCGTGTTCGGGATCCGCGGCCTCGGCTCGATCTATTATCTCGCATTTGCAACCGGGATGGCCCGCTTCGAGGATCTTGGCGTAATGTGGTCCGCTGTCGCCTTGATCGTGCTGATCTCCATCGTCACGCACGGGCTGACCGTCACTCCGGCGATGCGCTGGCTCGACAGGCGGCGGAGAGTCGCTGCAAGGCCTAGCGGGTGAAGCCACAGGCCCTGTCGAAGTCCCAGATCCCGCCGGGGAGCACGCATTTAGCAGCAATGAATGCATCCCCTCGGCAGATGGCGGCGAATGACGGCCCGGCCTGCTGCCTCGTGGAACGTCTCGACCTGACGATGTTCTCCTCACACCTGCAACCTTGAACATTCGTTGCGAAAGCTCTTACCTTGTCGGAGTGGAGGCCGCAGCTGCCTCTTGTTGTGGTCCGACCGACGCACGTTCAGCTCGGCGCCGCTGAGCTGTTTAAGGAGGGACGCTTGTCATTGCTCAATGCGCTTGAAGTCGTGACCCTGTTTGTCGATGAGATCGACGGGGCAAAAGCCTTTTACCAGAAGGTTTTTGACCCGGAAGTGGTGTACCAGGATGAAGTCTCCTGTGTCCTGAAGTTCGACGGCGCCATGATCAATCTGCTCCATGCCTCGCAGGCGCCAGAGCTCGTCGAACCCTTGCCGGTGGCGCCCGTGAATTCGGGCGCGCGTGTGCTGCTCACGATCAAGGTCCCCGATGTAGACGCTGTATGCGCCAGCCTTGAAGGTCGAGGCGTGAGGCTGCTGAACGGCCCTATCGATCGCCCTTGGGGACGCCGCACCGCAGCATTTGCGGATCCCTCCGGCCATGTCTGGGAAATCGCTCAGGAACTGCGCTGAGCGACGAACCTATCCATCTCCCGCTTCGGCTCGTTTCGGCACGAAGCGTTGTTCTGTACGAGGACCATATGACAGATACGACACACCAGAGCGCCCGCATGCTTGCCGGACGGTGCCTGTGCGGCGCTGTTCACTATGCCGTCACCGACGCGTTCCGTTATGCGGCAAACTGCCATTGCACGGATTGCCGGCGGACGACCGGGTCCGCCTTCAAGCCGTTTGCAGGCATCGAGCGCGAGCAATTCGCTGTGACCGAAGGGGCCGATCAACTCCGGTTCTACGGCGACGACAACGCGCACGACGCCCGCTGCGGCCGGTGCGCATCTTTTCTCTATTCGGTCGTCCGCGATGGCGCTTATGTGCATGTCGCGCTCGGCTCGCTCGCCGACGAACCGACGATCCGGCCGAGCGAGCACATTTTCGTCGGCTCGAAAGCGCCCTGGTTCACGATCACCGACGACCTGCCGCAATATTGGGCTCACGTCGCGGATGGGCCGCCGATCAATCGCTGAACGCCAAGCTGAGATCTTCGGCGCCGCATCCCGGATCCTGAGGGCTGCCGACATAGACAAGTAGCAGCACCCCACTATCGAGAGTATATTTCGACGAGGAGGCACCATGCGCCGACCTCACGTATTCGCTCTCGTCCTGGCCTATGCGCTCGGCTTTCCGGTTCAAGCGGAAGTTCTAATCGGCGTCGCCGGGCCGATGACGGGAAAGCTTGCCTGGACCGGCACGCAGTTGAAGCGCGGCGCCGAAATGGCCGTCGCTCAGATCAATGCCGCCGGCGGCGTGCTCGGCCAGCAGATCCGACTGATCGTGGCGGACGATTTCTGCGATCCACAGCAGGCCGTTGCCGCCGCCCAGAAGCTGGTCGCCGACAAAGCCGTCTTCGTTGTCGGACACTACTGCTCCGGAGCGTCGATCCCCGCATCCAAGATTTACGCCAAGGCCGGGGTGCTGCAGATTTCGCCGTCCTCAACCAATCCGACGTTGACCGAGCAAGGCCACGCCAACGTCTTCCGGGTGTGCAGCCGTGACGATGCACAGGGCCTGAAGGCGGGCAATTACCTGGCCGATCACTGGGGTGACAAGAAGATCGCTATCCTTCACGACGGCACGACCTATGGCAAGGGTCTCGCCGAAGAGACGAGGAAGCAACTGAACAAGCGCGGTGTCAACGAAGCGATCTACCAAAGCTACGAGCCGGGGAAGGACGACTACTCGGCCGAGATCGCGGCCGTGCAGACGGCAGGGATCGCGGTGCTCTATCTCGGCGGCTATCATACGGAAGCAGCTCTTATGGTTCGTGCAGCGCGCGAGCGCGCCTATCCGGTGCAGGTCATCTCGGGTGACGATACGGCGACCGAGGCATTCGGCCTCATCGCCGGCCCGGCCGCCGAAGGAACCCTCTTCACTTTCGTTGCCGACCCGCGTCGCAATGCCGAGGCGGCGGACGTCGTCGAGCGCTTCCGGGCCGAGAATTTCGAGCCGGACTCCTGGACATTGCACAGCTACGGCGCTGCCGAGGTGTGGGCGCAGGCGGTTCAGAAGGCGGGATCGCTCGAACCGCAGAAAGTCATCGCGGCGCTGCGCAAACATCAGTTCGATACGGTGCTCGGTCGCATCGATTTCGACGATAAGGGCGATCTCACCGTTCAGAACTGGGTGTGGTATGTTTGGAAGGGTGGCGAGTACGTGCCGCTGGAGTAACCAGCGTTGACCGCAGCAGCTCGCATTTGAGAAGAAATCCGTGCAGACGATGTTGACCGCCTCAGCCGGAGCGAGGGGTTGCCGCGATGCTTGATCGTCTCGGCATTCGCGGTCGTCTTCTGTTCGCCTTCTTCGGCATCAGTGCCTTTGCGGTGCTTTCGACCGCGGGCGCCCTGTACGCCTTCCTCCAACTGAGCCAGGTGCTTGAACGGGTAACGGAGCGCCGCGCGCCGTCCGCCCTTCTATCGCTCGAACTCTCCCGCCATGCCGAACGCGTCGCTGCCACCGCCCCGGCAGTCCTTGCTTCGACCAGCAGGGCCCGGCACAGCGAGGTGTCGGCCGCAATCGGCAGCGAGATGACGCGCCTGGAGGAACTGCTTGCTGCCCTCAAAGGAACGGCGCTCAGTTCGGCGGTCGTCACCGAAATCGAAGACGCGGCAGTGGGGCTGCGGCGCAATCTGAACGCCCTCGATGGTCTCGTCACCGCCCGCTTGGCCGCGGTCGCACGGAAGGAGGAGCTGCTGCGTCGCTTGTCGGCGACAACGAACGCCAGTCAGCGCCTCATCGCGCCAGGCATTCTCGTGATGAACTCCAAGGTCCCGCGGTGGCGGGCAGCCACGGTCGATCCAACGCTCTCACCCGAAGCGGAAGCTGCGGCGGCGAGAGATCTGGCGCGGGCGATCGCGGCCTATATTCCGCAACAGACGGCGCAGCGGGAGATCGCGGCCATCAACGACACGCTTCAGCAAGCCGCGGTCGTGCCGACATCGGGCGACCTGTCGTTGCTTTCGTTTCCCCTGCAGCGCTCGGTCGGTGCGCTGGAGGCAGTCACCCCTGAATTCGACGAGCAGTTGCGCAAGCGCTTCCGCCAGCTTGTCGACGAATTCAAGGCGCTGATCGACGGCTCCGGAAGCATCCCGAACGCGCGCGGCGAAGAACTTGCAGTCCTGGCCGAAGGCGAAAAGCTGGTGGCGGAAAATGATCAGCTCTCGCGCAAGCTTACGCTTGCCGTGGACCGCCTGGTGGCGGCGGCACAAAGGGACATCTCCGAGGCGGGCGCGGAAGCGGCGACAGTGCGGCGCTACGGCACCGGCATCGTGCTCGGCTCCGCCCTGCTCAGTCTGCTGAGTTCGATACTGATCGTCTGGCTCTATGTCGATCGCAACCTGCTTGCCCGTCTCGCAGGTCTGAGCCACAGCATGCTTTCCATTGCCGCCGGTAATCTACGGGTGGCGTTGCCGGAGACCGGCAGCGACGAGATCGGCCGGCTGGCCAAAGCGCTCCGTGTCTTCCGTGACACGGCGATCGAGTTCGAAGAGAAGAACCTCCGCGACGTCGCCGAAGCCCGCCAACGCCTGATCGATGCAATCGAGAGCATTTCCGAAGGTTTCGCTCTTTACGACGGGGAGGACCGGCTTCTTCTCTGCAACAGCCGCTATCGCGAAATTCTCTATCCGGGCATGGATGATGCCGTCGTCTCCGGGACGCGTTTCGAGGAAATCATCCGCGCGGCGGCAGAACGCGGCCTGATCGAGGATGCCGTCGGGCGGGAGGACGAATGGATCGCCGAGCGGCTCGAGACGCATCGCAACCCGGCCGGGACGCTCCTCCAGAGACGCGAGCCGGATCGCTGGGTGCAGATTAGCGAACGCCGGATTTCGGGCGGCGGCACCGTCGCGGTCTACTCGGATATTACGGAGCTGAAGCGCCACGAGCAGGACCTCTCCGAGAAATCGACAGCGCTCGAAGCGCTCTCCGCCAAGCTTGCCAAATACCTAGCACCGCAGGTTTACAACTCGATCTTCAGCGGCCGACAGGACGTGAGAATTGCGAGTCAGCGCAAGAAGCTGACGATCTGTTTTTCGGACGTTGCCGGATTTACGGAAACGACCGACAAAATGGAGTCCGAAGAGCTCACCCAGCTCCTCAACCAGTACCTGACCGAGATGTCGAAGATTGCTTCGAACTTCGGCGCCACAATCGACAAATATGTCGGCGATGCCATTCTGATGTTCTTCGGAGATCCCGAAACGCGCGGTGTCAGGGAAGAAGCGATCGCCTGCGTTTCGATGGCGCTTGCAATGCAGAAGCGAATGGCCGAACTCGGCGATGCCTGGCATAGCGCTGGTATAGAAACGCCGCTCCGCTGCCGCATCGGCATTCACACGGATTACTGCACCGTCGGCAATTTCGGCAGCGAAGATCGGATGGACTACACCATCATCGGCGGCGCCGTGAACCTCGCCGCGCGGCTGGAGCAGGAAGCGGAACCTGGATCGGTCCTCATCTCCTACGAGACCTACGCGCAGGTGAAGGACGTGATCCATTGCGAGGAAGTGGGACGAGTCCGTGTCAAGGGCATAGCCTATCCGATCGCGACCTTCAGGGTCGTCGACTTCACGGTCAATGTCACCGCCGCTTGCGACGCGATCCACAAGGAGTTGCCGCATCTGAAGCTGGATGCGGAGCCCGATCTCATGTCGTCCGGCGAGCGTGAAGAAGCCGCGGCGACACTCCGCGAGGCGCTGAACAGGCTCTCTCGATAAACGGCTGTTCACCATCCAAGGAACATGTTCCATCCGACCCTTGTTGGAGCGGTACAGCTTAGGCACGCATTCTCGCCAACGACCGAAGGAGCAAGGATGAGAGTGCTTGTGGTAGGAGCTTCCGGCCTGATCGGCTCGGCCGTCTGCGCGAAGCTTCTCGAGCGCGGCATTGCAGTGGTGCGCGTGGTCCGACCGGGCTCTTCCCGGCCGTGGCCGGGCGAAACGGTGGAACTCGATCTTGCGCTCGCTATCCAGCCAGAAGACTGGCTGCCACATCTCGCAGGCATAACCGCCGTGGTGAACTGTGCAGGGACACTTCAGGATGGACCGGGCGAAGATACGGCCGGCGTCCACGTCCGCGGTCCCTCAGCCCTGTTTCATGCCTGTGAACGGGCCGGTGTCCGCCGCGTCATACACTTTTCCGCGATGGGCGTCGAAACGGCGCAACCCTCCTCATTTTCGCGCACCAAACTCGAAGGCGACGAGGCGCTGATGGCCCGCGATCTCGACTGGGTCATTCTGCGCCCCTCCGTCGTCCTCGGGCCCGGCGCCTTTGGCGCCAGTGCGCTCTTCCGGGGCCTTGCCGCCTTGCCCGTCTTGCCGCTCATGCCGAATACCGGGCTTCTTCAGGTGGTGCGCCTGGAGGATGTTGCGCGCACCGTCGAGATGTTCGTCCATCCTGGTGCCCCTAAGCGGCTGGTCCTGGAGGTCGCAGGGCCGGAGGCGCTGTCCTTCGAAGCTGTCGTGAGGGCCTATCGGCAATGGCTTGGCTGGCGCCCTGCCCGCGTCCTCAACATACCTCGTCCGCTCGCAGATCTCCTCTACAAGCTCAGCGATCTTGCCGGAGCGCTCGGCTGGCGTCCGCCGACGCGGAGCACGGCACAAAAGGAGATCACGCGCGGCGCCACGGGCGACAACCGGGCCTGGTCGGAGAACACGCAGATAGAACCGACAGCGCTCTCGGCGGCGCTGACGAGAACGCCCGTTTCGGTTCAGGAAAGATGGTTCGCCAAGCTCTACCTCCTGAAGCCGGTCATCTTTGTCGTTCTGTCGCTGTTTTGGATCAGCACCGGCGTCGTATCGCTAACGGTCGGTTACCAGATCGGCATCGACCTCATGGAGCGCACCGGCGCTGGTGTTCTCGCTGGTCCGAGCGTCATCGCCGGAGCGATCGCAGACATCGCCATCGGGCTTGCCATTGCGGTTCGTCGAACGAGCCGCGCCGGGCTCTACGGTGCCATTGGCATCTCCCTCTTCTATGCGGTGGCCGGGACGATCCTGCTTCCGGAATTGTGGCGCGAACCGCTCGGCCCGCTCATGAAGATCTGGCCGATCATTGTGCTGCACCTCGCCGCCTTAGGGATCCTGGAGGAGCGATGATGCTCTATTTCGTTCTCAAGTACCTGCACATGATCGGTGCCTCCGTGCTGTTGGGCACGGGCGCGGGAATTGCGTTCTTCATGCTTGTGGCGCATCGCACCGGTCGGGCCGAGACGATCGCTGCCGTCGCGCGTATCGTCGTTTTGGCGGATTTCCTGTTCACGGCCACCGCCGTCATCCTGCAGCCGATAACGGGGATCGCGCTTGCCTGGCATGTCGGCTATTCCCTGACGGAGGGATGGATCCTTCTGTCGGTCCTTCTGTACCTGGTCACCGGTGCATTTTGGCTGCCTGTGGTATGGATGCAGATGGAACTGCGCAGGCTCGCAGAGGTGGCCAGCAAGGCCGGCGCCCCATTGCCGAAACGATACCATCGGCTGTTTCATCTGTGGTTCGCCTTCGGCTTCCCGGCCTTCGGTGCGGTTATGGCGATTTTCTGGCTGATGATTGCCCGGCCGACTATAGGGTGGTGAGTAAAATGATGCCGCGGTTGCGCCGAGAGTGGCGGCTTCGCGGGGCAGAGCTGCATCTTGGCAGCGGTTACCGTTGACCGCGCTTTCGGGAGGAACGAATCTTATGATCGTCGTGCGCCCCGCCACGAGCGAAGAAGTGGATGCTCTTGCTCAAATTGGCCTTGCGGCCTGGTGCAAGGGGATAAAACCGCTGGTCCCGACGGAGGTTGCGATCGCGATCGCGCGGGACAATCCCTTCTTGCCATTTCTCCTGGAGATGGGATCTAACATCCTGGTGGCTGACATCGACGGCCAAGCTGCCGGGATAGGAGCCTGCGAGCAGGCGGACGATACGATCAGCGATATCTGGGTTGCTCCGGCATTCGAGGGCCGAGGTGCCGGATCGGCGCTCGTGAGGGCGCTCGAAGCACAGATTCGCGAGCGGGGACATACCGAAGCTCGCATCGAAGTGGCCGCTGCAAATGAACGAGCGCTCGAGCTCTATCAACGCCTTGGTTATCGGCAGCTTTGGAGGAAGGTCGTTCTTGATCCCGTGCTGCGAATGAAACTGGAGAAAATCGGCCTGGCGCGGCGGCTTTCATCCGTGTGAACGAGCGAGCCGGCAGCCACGGCCTGATGGCCCGCTCAAGGTTCGCCAAAGGCCTCCGCCAAATCATTGTGCGCGGTAACTGCGGCGATCTCCCCCTGTGCCATGGCGACGCCCATCTGGTTTAGACCCGTCACCACATCGCCGATCGCGTAGAAGCGCTGGATATTGGTGCGCTGATGTTGATCGGTCAGTATCCGCCCCTCCTCGTCGAGCTTGGCGCCAAGCGACCGCGCAAGCAGGGACCGAGGCCTGCAGCCAAGCGCCGAGTACACCGCCACCGCCTCCATCGTTACCCCATCCACGAATTCCAACGCGATGCGGTCGTCGGGAGCGGGTCTGTGATGGGCCAAGCGGGCTGTGCTCAGTCGAACAGGCGACTTGATATCTGCAGGACTTAGGCCCTCCAGTTCGGCACCCAACGTCGCCACCGTCACGTCGTCGGTGAACGACAGCAGAAACGCGGCTTCCTTCATCGCCCGCCGGCTGCGGCCAATGACGACGACAGGAGCGCCATTGATCTCGTACCCGTCGCAGATCGGGCACAGCCTGAGATTTCCCTTTCGTACCAATTCCGTTGCATCGGGCCAGGGCGGAAGAATATCAACTAGACCTGTGGCGCAGATGATTGCACGGGCTTGGAAGGTGCGTCCGGCTGCTGTGCACCGAAAGCCGTCATCGATCGGCTCCAACCGGTCGCCACGGGCGACAACATGTTCGACGCCATATCTGCTGGCTTGATCATGCATGCGGTCAAGCAGCGCCTGGCCGGCTACGCCATCCGGAAAAGCCGGATGATTGTAGGAGCGCGGGATGAGCGAAGCGCGACTCTTCCCCTCGTCGACGAGGACCACACGGCGATTGAGGCGCGCCAGATAGACGCTTGCGGCAAGACCGGCAGGACCTCCACCCAGAATGATGCAATCAAACATGACGTTACGGCGCTTTACTCACCCAATCACTGATCTGGCGTTCCTAGCCAACTGGCCCGCTGTGAACGGCGCAAGTCGCCAGTTGTTCCGTGAGACCGGTCGTTCTCGCGAGATGTTGCGTAGCCCTACTCGCCGCGCCCTATTCTTGTGCGCCTGCGAGGGGCTTGAACGCGGGCGCGTTCAGAGGTTCGCCATCGACCGAGAAGTGGGAGCCATGGCATGGACAGTCCCAGCATCTTTCGAAGCCGTTCCAGTGCACGACACAGCCGGCGTGGGTGCAAGTCGCGGAACGAAGATGGAGTTCGCCGCCGTCGTCGCGGAAGGCGGCAAGCTTTGCCGTGCCGCGGCGAATGAGCCCGCCATCGCCCGGCTTCAACTCATCGACCGAAGACAATTCCCCGCCGGTGAGATGTTCGGCGAGATTGGCCGGCATGGTGAGGTTTTCGGAAATGTACTCGCCAGCTGCGCCGATCGAAATGCGGCTAGGCTGGTAGACGCCCGCCCAGCTATTTTCGCGCCCGAGGATAAGGTCACGCAAAATAAGTGAACCAGCGACACCGTTCGACAGCCCCTCACCGGAATCGCCGGTCACCACGAAAATGTTCTCGTTTCCGGGATTGCGGCCGATATAGGCGAGGTGGTCCACCGGCTCCATGACTTGACCGGACCAGGCATGTTCCGGATCGCTCATCTGCGGGAAATGCGCCCTTGCCCACTCGGTAAGCCTCGCTATCCGCTCTGGCTGGTCGTCGGCCTTTCCCGTCTTGTGGTCCTCGCCACCGACAATCAGCCAGTCGTGCTCATCGCCCACCGGCTGCAGGCGCACATAGTGGTAGGGATCCAGCGTGTCCCAATAGAGCGCATCGACAACCGAGCCGCTTGGGACGCGGCCGGCAATGACATAGGTGCGGTATGGCGCCTGCTTCGTGTGGATCGCGATCCAGTCGTTGATCGGCGAGTTGGTCGCGATGAGCGTCGCTCGCGCGCGGATTTGATGATCGTTTTGCGTTCGCACGATCGTTTCGCCGTCCTTCTCTTCGACGCTCATGACCGGTGTGTCGGCGTAAATGCGCCCGCCCTCTCTTTGAATGCAGCGCATAAGCCCCTCGAGGTACTTGAGCGGGTGGAAGCGCGCCTGATTCAGGAACCGGAGACAGCGGTACTCGCGACCGTCAGCCGCGGCCGGCATTGTATCCCAGGCGACGTCGGAGAAGCCCAGGCTGTGACAGGCGTCGATTTCCCGCTCCAAGAGAGAAACGTCGTCGTCCGAGGCAGCGAACAGATAGCCATCGATACGCCGGAAATCGCATTCTATCTCTTCGGTCTGCTGGATTTGTTCGACGCGATCGAGCGCAGCGATTTGGCTATGGAGGTAGTGCCGGGCCTCGTCACGTCCACGTATGCCGATGAGCTTGTGGTAAAAATCGTCGAGGACGGAGGCGAGGTGTGCGCTGGTTCGAGCGGTCATGCCTCGACCAATGGCGCCCCGGTCCGCGACAATCACGGATTGCCCTTGGCGGCACAGCTCATAGGCGGTCGAAAGGCCAGCGATGCCGGAACCGACCACCACCACGTCTGCCCGCTCATTGGCGGTCAGCGGTTGCGCCTGCCACTCGCGGACTGTTGCCATCCAAAGGGAAACGCTGCGTTCGGCATTCACGTTCATCAGGTCAAATCTCCTTCGAAACGAACCGCGTTCGCTGGGAAATGTTCCTCCGGTGACGAAGCGCCTGGCCTGTGTCTTGCACACCGACACCCTAAAGCACGGACCGCGTCGGACTGCCGCGCGTCGCCTGCCCCGGTTTATGCGGGTTTGAAAACAGCCTCAGTTGCACTATGCGTTCCATTAGGCGGCGGCCCGAGTGTCGATTCGTGGTCGCCGCGGAATGGATTGAGATGTGAGATGCGGGCGGAGCGAGCTCCGCATTTCTGCGTGTTTCGTGGAGTCGGGCCGTTTGAACGGAACAAGCAGAAATTCAATGTGCCGCAACGGCCTGTGTGCGTTTGAGAAGACGCGCGCCCCTGTGGGGGCAAGATTGGAGGTTGCCAGTTTGCGGTGCAGCGGCAAGGCCGTCGGATTGGTCGTTCTCGCGTTTCTGTCCCTTGCAGGCTGCACGACCCGTGAAGGAGTCCACGTTCCAACAGGCGCAACGATCGTGCCGACGGAAAACGCCCTCGTCCTGCCGCCACCAGGGGGGCCAGCGGTCTTGAACGTGGTCGAGCGGCGCTTTGGCAATGGCGTCGAGCAGGATGTCAATTTGCACACATCCGCTTCAACACCCGGACAGAATTACTTTCGCGCCACATTCTTCGAACCTACGGGTGCGGGCTTCAACCAGAAAACGGCCGCCTACTCGGCCGTTCGCGCACTGGAGATGATGCGCGAGGCGAGGCGCGCCATTCCGGGCGTTCCGCTGGCCCAATCGCCCTACTTCCTTCAGAACAACTACGGACCCTTTGGCTATGCCTTCGGGCGTGGGCGCGGCGGCGACGCTTGCCTTTATGCGTGGCAGCAAATACGTCCACCGGAAAGCCAGCGCTCTCCACTGCGGGATTACGGCACCATCCAGGTACGGCTCCGCTATTGCGCGGCCGGGGCCACGGAGAACGAACTGCTGAGTGTCGTCTACGGCTATACGATCAGCGGCACCGTCGGCGACCCGGCATGGAACCCCTACGGGGCACCACCGGCTGTCGACGCCGGGCTCGGACGAACGGGCAGTCCCATCTATCGCACGGAGATGCCGTCGGGCGACCAAGCGTCTGAACCCGAAGGGAGGAGACGAACGGAGGCGAAGGCCGTGGTTCGAACGACGACTGTGGTTGACAAACCGGACGTTATACCTCAGGCGGTCGTGACCCCGCTGCCCGCGCCGCAAGCCGAAGGAAGCCTGCCGACCCCAGCAGTTTCCACTGGCGCGGTAGGCACTGTCGTGGTTCCCCTGCCGACGTGCACACCGCTGGGAGGTACAGTCTGCCCTTAACAACCGCGCTAACTCGAGCCTGCTATGGCGCTCGACGGGTCGTCCGATCCGGCTTGTTTTTGTAAACGATCGCCAGCGGCATGAACGCCGCTGTTGGAAGGCAAATGTATGAGTAAGGTCGCTACTCTTGCCGCATGGGTCATCATATCCCTTTGCCTCGTCGCGCTCATCACGCTGCCCGTCAACCTGCAGACCCAGTTGATCGCAAGCGTGCTTGTCGTGACGTTCGTGGCGCTTATCAAGCTCCTGGACGCGGGCGGCAAATGGCGGCTCATTGCGCTAGCCTTCGGTAGCGCCATGGTGCTGCGTTATGTCTATTGGCGTACGACGAGCACCTTGCCGCCGGTCAACCAGCCGGAGAATTTCATTCCGGGCTTCCTGCTTTACCTAGCGGAAATGTACAGCGTCATGATGCTCGCCCTCAGCCTGTTCGTGGTGGCCATGCCGCTTCCGCCGCGGCCATCGCGTTCCGCGACGCCGGGCAAATACCCGAAGGTCGACGTTTTCGTGCCGTCCTATAACGAGGATGCGGACCTGCTTGCCAACACGCTTGCGGCGGCCAAGGGCATGGACTATCCGGCCGATAAGCTGACGGTTTGGCTGCTCGATGACGGCGGCACCTCGCAGAAGCGCAATTCCACCAATCTCGTCGACGCCCAGCGTGCGGCCGCACGACACCGGGAACTGCAGAAACTCTGCGAGGAGCTCGGCGTGCGCTATCTCACCCGCGACCGCAACGAGCATGCGAAGGCCGGCAATCTCAACAACGGGATGCTGCATTCGAACGGCGAGTTGATCGCCGTCTTCGATGCCGACCACGCTCCGGCGCGCGACTTCCTGCTCGAAACGGTCGGCTATTTCGAGGACGATCCGCGCCTGTTCCTGGTGCAGACGCCGCATTTCTTCCTCAACCCGGATCCGCTCGAGCGCAACCTCAGGACCTTCGAGAAGATGCCGAGCGAGAACGAGATGTTCTACGGCATCATCCAGCGCGGTCTCGACAAATGGAATGCCGCCTTTTTCTGCGGCTCGGCAGCCGTACTGCGGCGCAAGGCGCTGGAGGATACGAGCGGCTTCAGCGGACTGAGCATCACCGAGGACTGCGAGACGGCACTGGCACTTCACGGGCGCGGCTGGAACAGCGTCTATGTCGACCGTCCCCTGATCGCCGGATTGCAGCCGGCGACGTTTGCAAGCTTCATCGGCCAGCGCAGCCGCTGGGCGCAGGGGATGATGCAGATCCTGATGTTCCGCTTCCCCTTGCTCAAGGGCGGCTTATCCATACCGCAGCGCCTCTGCTACATGTCGTCGACGCTGTTCTGGCTGTTTCCGTTCTCGCGGACGATCTTCCTCTTCGCGCCGCTTTTCTACCTGTTCTTCGATCTTCAGATCTTCACCGCCTCCGGCGGCGAGTTCCTCGCCTATACGCTCGTCTACATGCTCGTGAACCTGACGATGCAGAACTATCTCTACGGATCGTTCCGCTGGCCGTGGATATCCGAGCTCTACGAATATGCGCAGACCGTGCATCTGCTGCCGGCGGTCGTTTCGGTCCTGCTCAACCCGCGCAAACCGACATTCAAGGTGACGGCAAAGGACGAGTCCGTCTTTGAGAGCCGGCTTTCCGAGATCAGTCGGCCGTTCTTCGTGATCTTCGCCGTCCTCCTTGTTGCCTCGGCGCTGGCCATTTACCGGGTCTATACGGAGCCCTACAAGGCGGACATTACGCTCGTCGTCGGCGGCTGGAATCTTCTCAACCTCATCATGGCCGGCTGCGCACTCGGGGTCGTCTCCGAACGCGGCGAAAAGGCAGCCTCGCGGCGTGTGAAGGTCAGCCGGCGCTGCGAATTCTCGTTCGGCGAGCAGACATATCCCGCAACGATCGAGAACGTTTCGGCACACGGGGCGAGAGTCCAGGTCTATGGCCTTCCCACCGACGAGCTCCTCATCGATGTGAGAGGGCAGATCCGCTTCCAGCCCTATAGCGGCGACGGTACGTTCGAAACGCTGCCGGTCAAGATCAGAAATATCGAGACCGACGGCGATTTGACGATCGTCGGCTGCCGCTATCTGCCGGAAATCGCTCGCCACCATAGCCTGGTCGCCGACCTCATCTTCGCGAATTCCCAGCAGTGGAGCGAGTTTCAGCGCATGCGGCGCGGCAATCCAGGCCTGGTGCGAGGCACGCTCTGGTTCCTCTGGCTGGCCCTTTATCAGATGAGTCGCGGCCTCATCTATTTCTTCCGCAGCATAAAGTCCGAGGCGGGAGCGAACAAATGAAGCACGTGCTCGCACTCCTGATGATGTTCTTGGCCGGGTCGCAGGCGGCGGCACAGCCCTCCCCCTTCGACATGTCGGGCGAGCGCCCCGCCGAACAGCCTGCCGCGCCGCCGGTGGAAAAGGCGCCGCAAAGACGTGACGCCGAGCAAAGCTCCGGCAGCACCGAGGCGAGCGCGCCTCACCCGGCGGCCGAGCCGTTCCGGCGCTTCATCCTGCCGTTTCCGACCTTGTCGCTCGCCGGTGAAGCGGACGAGCGCGCCTGGTCCATCTATCTGACGCCGGCGCAGGCTGCAGCCGGCCGCAAACTCACCTTTGCCTATCAGAACGCGATCGTCGTTGCGCCCGAGACATCCGTCCTGTCCGTTCTGGTGAACGGCAAACTTATCGGCGAAGCACCGGTCCAGGCCGCCGACGAGCCGCACGACCGTAGCTACGACATACCGCCGGGCCTGCTGCGTACCGGGTCGAACGAGATCCGCTTCCGGGCTCGGCACCGACATCGAACCGACTGCACGATCCAGTCGACCTACGAACTCTGGACAGAGATAGCCTCCGACACCGCCTTCATCGCGTTCGAGGGTGAGCAGCCCAGAGCCTTGAGCGCGATCGAGGACATTCAGGCGATCGGTACAAACGAGAGCGGGCGAACCCAGTTCGATATCGTGGTGCCCGCTCTGGAGCAGCCGAGCCGCGTGCCGGAATTGATGCGGTTGGCTCAGGGCCTTGCCTTGCTCGGACGCATGCCGGCCCAATCGATCGTCTTTAGCCGCGACATGCCGGACCTCGACAAGCCTGGCGAACTGACGATTCTTGCCGGCACCGCAACGGAACTCCAGCCCCTCCTTCCCTCGCTGCCGGCCGAGGCGGCGACCAACACGGTCGCCGTCTTCGCCGAATCCGGGACTGAACATGCGCCGGTTCTCGTCCTCAGCGGCCCCGACTGGGCGGCCGTAGCGGCAGCGATCGAAACGGTCACCGCGGCCACGGAGCGCCCCTCGGATATCTCGCGCGACGTCATCAAAACGGAACGCTGGCGGCTGCCGCAAACGCCGCTAATATTTTCCGGCAAGAGGCTGCGTTTTTCCGAACTGGGCGTCGCCACAAGCGAGTTTCCCGGCCGCCGGTTCCGGACGGCTCTCCAGGTGGCAATTCCTTCCGACTTTTATGCCGATGCTTATGGCGAGGCCACCATCCTCCTCGATGCGGCCTATACGGAGGCGGTGCGCCCCGGCAGCCGGATCGATGTCTACGTGAACGGCAACATAGCCACGACGGTTGCGCTCGGAGCGTCGTCAGGCGGGATCCTTCGTCATCTGCCGATCAATGTGACGCTGCGGCATTTCCGTCCCGGAGCCAATCTCATCGAACTCGAAGCTGTCCTGCTGACCGAAGCCGACAAAGTATGCGCGCCCGGAACCGCCGCTTCTTCCGAGCCGCGCTTCGCCCTGTTCGACACGTCGGAATTTGCGATGCCGGATTTCGCCCGCGTCGCACGACGCCCCGATCTGGCCGCAACGTCCGGCTCGGCCTATCCCTACCGAGGCAGCGCCGATCCGGTGGCGCTCTATATCGACAGGGCCGATGCAGACACGCTTTCGGCGGCCGGCACCTTCATCGCGAGACTGGCAGTTGCCGGCGGACGGCCGATGCAGGTGGAGACGATCGCCGATCCGCTCGTCGCTGACGGCAGGCAGGCGCTGTTCATCGGCGCCATGCCGCAGCTCCCGAAGATGGTGCTGACGCAGGCCGGGATCGACACGGCCACTCAGGCGACCTGGGGGAGCGCGAAGGACGTTGCCCAGGGGCGCAACACACAGACCGCGCTCGATGAGTGGCAGACGCGCTTGAAGGGCGGTGGCTGGCGCAGCGCCATCGTCGATGTCGAGAGTTGGATCAAGGACAATTTCGACATTTCCTTGAATTCGCTGCGGCTGATACCGGAGGCCGAGGCGCCCTTCGCTCCGCCAGACACGGCGACCCTTCTGGTGGCGCAATCGGCCAATCCGGCTGAGAACGCCACCTGGACGGTGGTGGCAGCTCCCTCGCCGAAATTGCTGCGCGAGGGCGTGGCCGCGATCGCCGACACATCCCGATGGAGTGAGATATCCGGGCACATTGCGACCTACGAGCCAGTCGACGACAAGCTGACCGCCACTCCGGCTCGTCGCTTCAGCCTGGTCGAGACGCAGCCGCCGTCCTTTTGGAACTATCGCCTGATCGCAGCGAACTGGCTGTCGACGAACATCCTCTTCTATGCGGTACTGCTCGTCAGCCTTGCAGTGATGCTCGGCCTGGCAACCGCCGTGCTGCTTGGTAAACTGGGGCGCCGACCATGAGATACCTGTTGATTTTCGCGCTCCTTGTGGTGGTGCTGGTCAAGCCGGTCGAAGCGGATGAGAGGCGGGCAAGCGTGAAAGCCGACGCCTGGGCGGAGTACAAGTCAAAGTTCCTGGATTCGAGCGGGCGTATCCTCGACGATGCCAATGGCAATGTCAGCCACAGCGAGGGACAGGGATACGGCCTGCTCCTGTCGTTCCTGGCGAACGAACCTGCCGATTTCGAGCAGATCTGGTCCTTCACCCGTCGCGAGCTTCTGTTGCGCGACGACGGACTGGCCGCCTGGAAATGGAGCCCGGATGTTGATCCCCATGTGACCGACGTCAACAACGCGACTGACGGCGACATCCTGATTGCATATGGCTTGGCGCTCGCTGCCGAGCGCTGGAGCCGAAGTGACTATTCGCAGGCGGCAGTCACGATCGCCAAGGCTATTCTCGACAAGACCGTCATCGATCACGGCGGGCGCACACTGCTGCTGCCCGGCGTCGTGGGGTTTTCCGCCTCTGATCGCGACGATGGCCCCGTCATCAATCCCTCCTACTGGGTCTTCGAAGCACTGCCCGTGCTCGACCGCGTGGTTCCTTCGCCGAAATGGCGGGCGCTCGGAGCGGACGGCAAGGCAATGATCCAGGCCATGAAATTCGGTCCGCAGGACATGCCGGCCGATTGGGTGAGCGCCAAAACGACACTCAAACCGGCCGCCGGATTTCCGCGCGAATTCGGTTTCAATGCCCTGCGCATACCGCTTTACGTCATGCGCGCGGAACAAGCGGACCGTGAGTTGCTGCTGAGGCTGCAACGTGGAATGTCAGGCCCGGATGGCGAGCTTGTGACCCGCGATCTCGAAACCGGGGCGGTGCGCGCGACGCTGACGGATCCCGGTTATCGGTTTATTAACCATATTCTGGCCTGTGTGCTTGAAGGCACCAAGGTGCCAGAGGACGCCAAGGCGTTCCACCCGACGCAATATTACCCTTCGACCCTGCACCTGCTGGGACTGTCATTCGTGGAGGAAAAGCATCCGGAGTGTTTATGAAGTTTCCAGTCATAGCGTTCGCAGGAGTGACCGCGACGGTGATCGGCATCGCCGGCCTTGCCGACAGCGACCAGCTGCGCAAGGGCTTTGGAGACCTCATGGCCAGTGCCGCACCGGAGCTGGCCGCTACCTTCGGCAACGATAGCGGAAAGGCCGCGAGAGAGACCGGTTCGCGCGAGGTCGCGCAGGCGCAGACGCCGCCACAAGCAGATGCGCCTCCGGCCGATGAGCCGCCGGCGGTCGACGAGTCGGCGCTGCGCTACTTTGCCAGCCAGGGCGACACTACCCGTCTGCAGGCGGAAATTTCGCGTCTTAGAGCCCTCTATCCCAACTGGACCCCTCCGCAAGACCCCTTGGCCGTCCCACGCAACAAGGACGTACAGCTCGAATCCATGTGGCAGCTTTATTCGGAAGGCCGCTACGCGGAGGTACGCAGAGCAATTGCCGACCGGCAGACAAGAGAGGCGGGTTGGCAGCCGCCAGCCGATCTCCTCGAGCGCCTTGACGTCGCCGAGGCTCGCGCAAGGCTCATCAATGCCTCCGATCTCAAACAATATGAGACCGTCATTCAGGTCGGCGCCAACACGCCCGTCCTGCTCACTTGCAGCGAGGTGGATGTGCTTTGGCGCGTTGCCGAGGCTTTTGCGGCAACGAAGCGCGACGGTCGGGCGCGCGACGCCTATCTCTATATTCTCAAGAATTGCAACGGCGAACCGGAGCGGCTTGCAACGCTGCAGAAAGCCGCCGCCGCCCTGCCCTATGCCGTTGTCCAGGAACTGCTTTCCTACGAGAGACCCAACACCTCCGGAACGCTGGAGTTCGAAAGCATCCGCGACGATCTGGCCCGCCGCTTCGTCGCCGAGGGCGAGGACGACGCAGCGCTCACGGTTGACCCGAAGTACCTGCAGCGGGTCGAAAGGCTCGTCGAGACGCAAGGTATGGCGTCCGATGCGCTGCTGCTCGGCTGGTACCAACTGCGCCGCAAGAACATGAGCGCGGCGGAGCAATGGTTCAGGCGTGCGCGCGACAAGCAGGATTCCGCCTCCGCCTCGCAAGGTCTGGCGCTCGCCTTGATCGACCGCAAGGCCCCGGAAGAAGCCGAGAAGGTGCTCTATTCCTGGCGGGATGCGTCGGCCGACGCGCACGCGACCTATATGGCGGCGACCGCCAATTTGCTGGCGATCGAGCCGCCGGTCGCTCTCTCCGGCGAAGTCCTCCAGCGCATAGCGCAAGAGACCATGGAGGCGCGCGATCCGGCAACGGCGCAGCAGTTCGGCTGGTATGCCCGAACGCTGGGGCAGCCGCAGACGGCCCTTCAATGGTTTTCGACGGCACTGCGCTGGAAGCCGGATGATGAGCCGTCGGCCTATGGTGTGGCAATCACCCGTCATCAACTCGGCGACACTGCCGGCGCGGCCGAGATCCAGCGGCTTTGGGCGGGACGTTCGGAGCGGATCGCTCGTCTCGGCGAGCCGGAAAAGCCGGCGGAGGCCGGTCAGGTCCCAGGCCCCGCGGCGCAACGCGCACAGCCGATCTCACCGGAAAATCGACGCCCGGATGTCGTTCGTCGTCAAACCGGCCTGCCTGCCAGGGTCGGCACTTCACCGCGTCAAATCGTGCGAAGGCCGCTCGGGTGCCGCGAGACGTTGGACCCGAACCGGCTGCCGCCTCAGGCGGCACTGGCACGGGGATGGTGCCTGATGGACATGAACCGTCCCCTCGAAGCAGCCGGGGCCTTCGAGGTTGCGCTGCGCGCCTCCGCGTCTGCGGTCAGGGAGGATGCCGCCTACGGCCAGAGTCTGGCCTATCTCCGCGCCGGGCTGACCGGCAAGGCGGCCGTCGCCGCGACGAAATCGCCGCAAAGCCGTGCGCGCGTGGCCGAACTGCAGGGCGCCATACTGGCCGACCGTGCGATCGCCGCCTTCGACGCCGGCCGATACCGGGAGACCCTGATATTTCTCGATCAATTGAGGCGGATTTCCAACGAGCGCACCGACCTTATGGTGCTGCGCGGCTATGCCTATCTAAGGCTCAACCGCTTTTCAGAGGCGAAACGCATATTCGAGGCAGCCGCCGCGACCGGCAACCGGGACGCGCGGCGAGGTCTTGCGGACGTCAATCGGGAGCAGGAGGTCTGGCCAAACAAGTAGCAAGCGGCGCCTCCGATTGCGGTCCCCCTGGGCTTCCCCGCCAGCTGCCCTACTTGCTTAGCAAGGCTTCTCCCGAATGAAGGTTGCGCCATGCTCAAGTGGGCTCTTATTTTCCTCGTGATATCGCTGATTACGGGTTTTCTCGGCTTTTCCGGCGTATCCGCCGCAACGGCAGGCATCGCCAAGATCCTCTTCTACTTGGCACTGGTCATATTCCTGATCTTCCTGATCCTTGCCCTCATGGCCGGCAGCGCCGTGGTGTAGCCTCATCTTGCCCTAGACCCCTTCGGAGAGGCACAAGGGCGGTCTGAAGGTGCGGGGCATAGAGGATAAGATGCTGAGGTTTTCAAGGAGAGCTGGCCAGGACCAGGACCAAGCCGCGGGCCGATCGATGCAGATCGCACTCGCGCCGGGATCGGCAGCGATCGCGCAGCCTTCCCGGCTTCCGACGCTTGCCGCAACGGCCGCCACGGTTGCCGTTCTCTATTTCGCCAGCGAAGTGTTTCTTCCATTGGCGATCGCCCTTCTGCTCACCTTCGCACTGGCGCCCGTGGTTTCGCGGCTGCGGAGAGCCGGTTTGCCCCGCTCGGTCGCCGTCATCGGCACGGTCGCGACAGCCTTCCTGTTCCTCTCCGCATTCAGCGTCGTCCTGGCCGTGCAGGTCAGCGAAGTGGCGCAGAACCTCCCCACCTACCAGTACAACATTATCGAGAAGATCAGGGTTCTGAAGGAGGCCGGATCAGAAAGCCAGATCTTCGAACGCCTCAGCCGCGTCGTGGAAAGGATCAGCACGGAAATCAGCCGGCCCAAGCCCGAAACGCCCGTATCGCCCGCTCCGGAACCCGAGCAAGAACCGCTTCTTGTGGAGATATTCTCTCCTCAGCGCCCGCTCGAAACCCTGAGGAACATCATCGATCCGCTGCTTGGTCCTTTGGCCACGACCGGTCTCGTCATCGTCGTCGTCATCTTTATGCTCTTCGAAAGGGAGGACCTGCGCGACCGCTTCATCCGGCTGGTCGGCTATGGCGACCTGCACCGCACGACCGAAGCCCTGCAGGACGCCGGCGCGCGGGTCGGCCAGTATCTGCTCATGCAGATGGTGGTGAACATCACCTATGGGATACCGCTTGCCATCGGCCTCTGGTTGCTTGGCATACCAAATGCGGTCCTCTGGGGAATGCTCGCCATCGTGCTCCGCTTCGTCCCTTATATCGGCCCCGTCATCGCGGCAGTCCTTCCCCTCTTCCTCGCCTTCGCTGCGGCTCCCGGTTGGAGCCTGCTGGTGTGGACGGCCGCCCTGTTCATTGTCCTCGAACTCCTCAGCAACAATGTCGTCGAACCCTGGCTCTACGGTTCGCGGACCGGCCTTTCGCCGCTTGCGATCATCGTCTCCGCGATTTTCTGGGCCTGGCTCTGGGGTCCGGTTGGACTGGTGCTGTCGACGCCGCTGACCGTTTGCCTCGTGGTCCTCGGCCGCCATGTCCCGCAGTTCGAGTTCCTCGAAATTCTTTTGGGCAACGAGCCGGTGCTCGATCCCAAGGAGCGGCTCTATCAACGCTTGCTGGCCGGCGATCCGGATGAGGCGACCGACAACGCCGAAGAAATGCTCGAGGAGAAATACCTCGTCGAATTCTACGACACGGTCGCAATTCCCGCCCTGCTGCTCGCGGAACACGACCGCGCCCGCGGGGCTCTTATCGATCCGCAGGTGGCTCAGATTGCCCAGAGCGCACGCACGCTCGTCGCCAATCTAGAGGAAATCGCCAGCGAAGAGGAAGAAGAGGAGGAAGAAGACGAAGACGCCGGCGAAAATAACAGCGAAGCAGACGATCAGACGGACGACTATGACTTGCCTCTTGGAGATGGAAAATCCGTCCTCTGCATCGGCGGACGCGGCGATCTCGACGATGTGACGGCAGCAATGCTCGCCCAGGTCATCCGGATCCAAGGGGCGGACGTGGCCTCCGCGAGCCATAAGGACCTGAAGCCGGGCACGATCCGAACCCTTCCCTTCCCGGGGCGCAACGCGATCGTCGTGAGCTTTCTCGATCAGGATTCGCTGCGTCATGCCAAGTTCATCGTGCGACGACTGAAACGCATTGCGCCGCTGGCGCGGATCGGCATCGTGCTCTGGCGGGAGGACGGTGCGTCAAGAGCCGACCTGGTCGAAGAGTTGCAGGCGGATTTTGTTGTGCCTGCAATCGCCGAGGCCGTACGTGAGGCCCTTTCCGACGCGGTCGCCCGGCCATTGAAGGCAGTGCGCGCGAAGATTGCCCCGCGTCACCATACGCGCAGACGGCGGGGCTCGGCAGCAGCGAAAGGGGCTCCCGCCGACCAGGACGCGGTATAGGACGCCGCGTTTCAGATCAGGGCATCAGGCAGCGCAGGCGGCCGCGTCACGCGAGGCGGGCAGGCCGGTGGCGCGGGTTCGTTCCATCAGCGCTTCCAGTATCGCGCGGTCCTGGAATAGCTCCTGGCCAACGAGATACTCGAGCGGTCCGCGAAGCGTCTAATCCAGCGAGGTGACCTGCTGCAGTTCGTCTGACACCCCGCCGGAAAGATGGCTCCAAAACTCAGCGAAAAGCCTAATTGAGCGCGGCCGTCTCCAGGCTTTCACACCGAAACTCGCATCCGCAGGGCAAAAAGCGTATAAAGTTCATAGCTATGTCCCGGGAGCGTCCAAACGCCCGGAACGTTCCGACAGCGCTGGAGTTCTGGGTACTCGGGGTAAGAACCTGGAGTGAAGTCATGGAACAGATGAACGCGCGCAAACTTGCAGACGAATATCTGCGTCTCGGCGGCCACCGTCGCGTGGTCATCGACGATAACGAGACGTCGATCAGGAACTGGGAGCCCGAGCCTGACGAGGCCGAGGCATTCTGGAAGACCAATGTGGAAACGCTCAGCCCTGAGCGACAGCGCGAAGTAGAGCTCCTTCTGCCGACGATCAATCGTGCCTGAGCAACGCTGTCTTCGAAGTCCTTCCTGGCAGTTGGAACCGAAAAACTTCGTTCTGAATTGTAGCTGAAGAACCGCGTGCATCGAATGCGACGGACGCGGCGGCCGGAACCATGGACATGAACACAGCTCGGGAAGCCAATTTCGATCTGACGCTCCCTGCCGCCGGCGAATGGTGGACGCAGCACCGCGGGCTGTCGCCGGTCGTCGCGACCGCCATTCACAACGGCCACGCGATGCGCGATGCGGTGAAGCGGCTCTGTAGACTCAGCGAGGAAGAGCGCCTTCGCGAGGAGGATCCGTTTACCGAGTTCATCATCCGCGATGTGCCGAACCGTATCGTCGTTCACCGGTCGCGCTTCGAGGTCGATATCAACCGGCCGCGCGACGGCGCGATCTATCTGCGGCCGGAACAGGCCTGGGGTCTCGACGTCTGGTCGGGCGAACTGCCCGGCGAGATCACTGATGCGTCGCTCGCTATGCACGACGAATACTATGCGATGCTGAAATCGTACCTCCGCAGCATCGAACGCTGCCACGGACCTTTCATCGTCCTCGACGTGCACAGTTACAACCACCGCCGGGCCGGTCCCAAAGCCGAGCCGGCGCTCATCGCCGAAGCGCCGGACGTCAATATCGGCACCTTTTCCATGGACCGGCGGAAATGGGCACCGGTGGTCGATAGTTTCGTGGAAGCGGTGCGGTCCTTCGACTTTCCCGGCGGGCCACTCGATGTGCGGGAAAACATCGCCTTTCAGGGCCGTGGCTACCAGGCACGCTTTATCCACGAGCATTTTCCGGAAACGGGCTGCGCGATCGCCGTCGAATTCAAGAAGATCTTCATGGAGGAATGGACCGGAGAACCATTCGCCGAAACACTCGGCGCCCTCAGAAAGCTGCTCGCGTTGACGCTGCCAGTGCTCGCCGACACATTGGAGTCGGCACGATGAAACAGGCAAGCGCAGGTGTCTCTGCGGCACGGAGCAATCTGGATTGGCTGGCCGACGTGCTCGTGTCGATCGAAGAGGGCAAGGCGGTGCGGCAGGAGCTGCCGAGCGGCGGTCGCCTCCACATCGATCGGGCCCTGCCCTTTCTCTGCGTCCATGTTTCGGATGACGACCGTGCTCTCGTCGCACGCGAGATAACCCAGGCGAACGCTTCCTACCTGATCGCGCAGGACAGAGCTACCGCAGCGGCGATCGTGGAAGCCGTCGGAGCACTGCTCGAGCGCCGCTTCGGAGCGTTCATGGTGATCGAAATGGGGGAACTCGCCTCTGACGAATTGCTCACCGACAAGGCGCCTTTCCTTCCGCCTTTCACAATCGAAGTCACGGCAGGA
This sequence comes from Sinorhizobium sp. BJ1, assembly GCF_002531555.1. Lineage (NCBI taxonomy): Bacteria > Pseudomonadati > Pseudomonadota > Alphaproteobacteria > Hyphomicrobiales > Rhizobiaceae > Sinorhizobium > Sinorhizobium sp. BJ1. The sequence goes on along the minus strand of NZ_NWTH01000019.1, from coordinate 52,889 downwards.
AAAGACGCGTCCATCCGTGCAGCCGCACGAGCCTTCATCGCGGCCTTCGAGGCGATCCAGGTCAAGTTCCGCACGCCGCGGGTCGAAATCCGCTACTGGTCGGAAGAACGGAGAGCTGCGGGCGAAGCGCTCGATATTCCGTTCCCGTTGATGCGCGTGCGCTTTGCGCCGGTGTACCGCCAGCAGGAGTCGGACAAGATCTATCCTGAGCTTCGCGAGCGCTTGATCGCTGCCCTCTTCGATGCAGGCCTGCGGGCCTTTGCGGCATTCGCCAGCGCAACGGGGAGCCTCGCCACCTCCACGCATCGCGCCCTGGGGCGAAAGGCCTTCATCGACGCCGTCGTGCGCACCGACCGTTGCATCGACGAAGTTGCATCCACCTTCGATTTCCTGCTTGCCGTGACGCCGATCAACGCCCAGGCCGCATGGACAGAATTTACCGCAAGCGGTTGCGGCCGCGCGCCGCGATTTCTTTATCGGCCTCTGACCCTGGAGGTAGAGGCGGCGAAGCGAAAGCTCTTTTCCATTCCCTTCGAGCACCTCGAGGATCCGGTGCTTTACCAGCTTTACCGCGAGAAACAGCAGGAGCTCGATCTCCAACTCTCGATGCTTTCCGCGCGGGAGACGGCAAAATTCATCGAATTCGGCCGTGCGCTTTACGGTCCAGTAGAGGCCACACTGCTGCGGGCGGCAGGTGAAGTCCTCGCCCGCACCGACAAAAGCGGTACCGAGGCCGGCGGTTCCGCGTCGTCAGTCCGGGTGTGCGCCGATTGCTACTTCGTCGAACGCCGGGCGCGCGAAATGATCGCCGAATATGCGCGCCGTTGCAGTGACTTCGAGGCGCGCGTTGAAGTGCGGGACGATCTTCCTTCAGGCTTGCTCGTATCGGGCAGACGATTGCTGATCGCTCGAAGCACACTCATGCCGGTCGATCGTGTCGAGGCGATCCTCAGCCACGAGATCGGCGTTCACCTGCTCACCTATTTCAACGGCTCCGCGCAGGGGCTGCGCCTCTTTCGCTCGGGTCTCGCCGGATATGAGGGCATGCAGGAAGGCCTGGCGGTCTTTGCAGAGTTTCTGTCCGGCGGAATGACGGGCGAACGACTTCGCCTGATCGCCGCGCGGGTGATTGCCTGCGCCGCCATGCTCGACGGCGCGGCTTTGCCGGAGGCCCACCGGCTTCTCGTCCACGAGCACGGATTGCCGGAGACGGATGCCTTCAATGTTGTGCTGCGGGTCTACCGCGGCGGCGGCCTCGTCAAGGATGCGATCTATTTACGGGGGCTCCTGCAACTGCTGGACCATCTGGCAGATGGTGGGGTTCTCGAACCTTTCTGGATGGGAAAGATCGCGGCCTCGCACTTCGGGGTCATGCAGGAACTCAGTGCGCGCGGCCTGCTCGGCGGACCGGCGGTGCGTCCCATGTTCCTCGACCATCCGCAAGCACCGGCGCGGCTTGCGAGAGCGCGAACCGGAATGTCTCCCCTCGACCTTTTGGACAATTAGGAGCCGTCCATGCGCATCGCCTTTTTCGTCAACTCCATCGAGGGCGAGACGACCTATTATACGACGACGTCGCTGGCGCTGGCGGCACTCTCCCGCGGGCATGAGGTTTGCTACGTCACGCCCGGAGATTTCGTGCTTCGGCCGGACGACAGCCTGCTCATCCGCGCGACCACCTTGAGCGGCGCCAAACCGAAGAAGCCTGAAACGTTGCTCACGAGCCTCAAGAGTACGCAGGAGAAGGCCACCATGGACATAGGCGAGATCCAGGTGCTGTTTCTTCGAAACGACCCATCCGAGGACGCGGACCGGCGCCCTTGGGCGGTCTATGTCGGCACCAATTTCGGACGGTTGGCCGCGGCTCGGGGTGTCATCGTGGTCAACGATCCAGACGGCTTGGCGCTGGCGCAGAACAAACTCTATTTTCAGGAGTTTCCGGAGACCGTTCGGCCAACGACGATGATCTCCAGGAGCATCGAGGAAATCCGCAGCTTCATCGAAGACCACCCGGACGGGGTCATCCTGAAACCGCTGCAGGGCTCCGGTGGCAAGAATGTCTTCAAGATCCAGTCCAAGGGCGAGGCCAATCTCAACCAGATCTTCGAAGCGGCGAGCGGGGCCGGATACCTGATCGCCCAGACGTATCTCCCCGACGCGGTCGGCGGCGACATCCGGCTTTTCCTGATGAACGGGCGACCGCTCGAGCGCAAGGGGGTCCATGCTGCTTTCCGCCGCGTACCGGCGAAGGGAGACGTTCGCTCGAACATGCATGCCAGCGGCACGGCCAAACCGGCCACCGTCACGCCGCAGATACTCGCCATCGCTGAAAAACTCCGGCCCAAATTGATCAAGGACGGCATGTTTTTAGTCGGGCTCGACATCGTCGGCGATCACGTCCTCGAAGCCAACGTCTTCACCCCTGGCGGGCTGCCCGAGATCGCAGCGATTCACGGCGTGGATTTCAGCGAGGACATCATCGGAGCACTGGAGGAAAAGGTACGGATCCAGCAGCTCTATCGGGGTGCCATATCCAACCGAACGCTGGCAACGCTTTGATACCCAGCGCCGTGACTACCCTCCGTAGAGTTTGAGGCGGAATTTTTCGTGGATGAACGCCGGCGCCAATAAATGTGAGTTTACAAAAGTAATATTATATGATTTTTTCTCGACAGCTGCATGGAAAGCAGCTTTCTTTGGGAGGAAATCATGAAATTCGTGAAGGCACTTGCTAGTGCAACGATCCTTGCTGCCTGCACCTTTGGCAGCGCCTCGGCCGCCGACCTCGTTGTCGGATTTTCCCAGATCGGATCGGAGTCGGGCTGGCGCGCCGCCGAGACGACGCTGACGAAGCAGCAGGCCGAACAGCGCGGCATCGACCTGAAATTCGCCGATGCGCAGCAGAAGCAGGAAAACCAGATCAAGGCGATCCGCTCCTTCATCGCCCAGGGCGTCAACGCAATCCTTCTCGCGCCGGTCGTTGCCACCGGCTGGGACGAGGTCCTGCAGGAAGCCAAGGACGCCGAAATTCCGGTGATCCTGCTCGACCGCACCGTCGACGCATCGAAGGACCTCTACCTGACGGCGGTGACCTCCGACCTCGTGCATGAAGGCAATGTCGCCGGCAAGTGGCTGGTCGATACGGTGGCCGGCAAGCCCTGCAACGTCGTCGAACTTCAGGGCACGACCGGCTCTTCGCCGGCGATCGACCGCAAGAAGGGCTTCGAAGCGGCGCTCGCTGGCAAGGACAACCTGAAGATCGTCCGCAGCCAGACCGGCGACTTCACCCGCACCAAGGGCAAGGAAGTCATGGAAAGCTTCCTGAAGGCGGAAGATGGCGGCAAGAACATCTGCGCGCTCTACGCCCATAACGACGACATGGCCGTCGGCGCCATCCAGGCGATCAAGGAAGCCGGCCTGAAGCCGGGCAAGGACATCCTCGTCGTCTCGATCGACGCCGTTCCGGATATCTTCCAGGCCATGGCCGCCGGTGAAGCCAATGCCACGGTTGAACTGACGCCGAACATGGCAGGCCCTGCCTTCGATGTGCTCGCCACCTACCTGAAGGACGGCAAGGAACCAGCCAAGTGGATCCAGACGGAATCGAAGCTGTATACCCAGGCTGACGATCCGATGAAGGTCTACGAGGAAAAGAAGGGGCTCGGTTACTGATCTCGTTTACGGCTCGCGCGGCACACCCGCGCGGGCCCCCTGTTTCGCGGCGCCGGTTTCGACCGGTCGCCGCGGAAAGAACGCCTGATCCTTGGCGAGGAATGGTGCGCATCCGTCCCAACGTGCGTTTGCGCCGCCTTCCAATGCAGAGACGGTTTCCATGCAGACCAGCAACGACAATATCCTTTCGGCCGTCCGGATCGAGAAGGGGTTTCCCGGAACGAAGGCTCTCGACAAGGTCGATTTTCACCTGCGGCGCGGCGAGGTGCATGCGCTGCTCGGGGAAAACGGCGCCGGCAAATCCACGCTCATCAAGTGCCTGACCGGCGCCTATCGGCGAGACGGTGGCAGCATCCTGCTCGACGGCGCAGAAGTCGATCCGCGCGACACCTTCGAGGCCCAGAGGCTGGGCATCGGGACCGTCTATCAGGAGGTCAACCTCCTGCCGAACCTTACGGTCGCCGAAAATCTCTTCCTCGGACGCCAGCCGCGCCGCTTCGGCATGGTCGATACGCGGACCATGAACCGCAAGGCCCGCGAACTGCTCGCCGAATACGAACTCGATCTCGATGTGACGCGGGATCTCGCGACCTATTCGGTGGCAATCCAGCAGGTCGTGGCGATCGCCCGCGCCGTCGATCTCTCCGGCAAGGTGCTGATCCTCGACGAGCCGACTGCAAGCCTTGACGCGCACGAAGTTGCAATGCTCTTCCGCATCGTCCGGCGTCTCAAGGCCCGCGGGCTCGGCATCATCTTCATCACCCACTTCCTCGAGCAGGTGTACGAGATTTCCGACCGCATCACCGTATTGCGCAACGGTCAGCTCGTCGGCACGCGCGACACGTCCGACCTCAACCGGCGCGACCTGATCGCCATGATGATCGGACGCGAGCTCGCGGCCGAGATCCATTCCGCTCGCGCAACCACTGCCGAAGGCCGGCTGCGCTACCGCTTCAGGAATTACGGTCGCCGCGGCCGCATCAATCCATTCGATCTCGACGTTCGGGCCGGCGAGGTCGTCGGCATCGCCGGCCTGCTCGGCTCGGGACGCACGGAAACGGCCGAGGTGCTTTTCGGCGCCCACCGCGCCGACAGCGGCACTGCGGAGATCGACGGCCAAACGATCGATCTGTCGTCGCCGCGGGCGGCCATCCGCCGGAAATTCGGCTTTTGTCCGGAGGACCGCAAGACGGCCGGTATCGTCGGCGACCTGTCGGTCCGCGAAAACATTGTGCTCGCCCTGCAAGCGAGACGCGGCTGGACGCGGCCGCTCTCGCGCGCCGAGCAGAACCGGCTGGCAGACCACTATATTCGCGCGCTCGACATCCGAACTGCAGACCGCGAGAAGCCGATCAAGCTGCTCTCCGGCGGCAACCAGCAGAAGGCTATCCTCGCCCGCTGGCTTGCGACCGAACCCGAATTCCTGATCCTCGACGAGCCGACGCGCGGCATCGACGTCGGCGCGCATGCCGAGATCGTCAGGCTGATCGAGACCCTGCGCGAGAAGGGCCTGTCGCTGATCGTCATCTCATCCGAAATCGAGGAGCTGGTCTCCTACAGCACGCGGGTCGTCGTGTTGCGCGACCGCAGCCATGTCGCCGAACTCGGCGGAGACCGTATTACCGCGCATCAGATCGTCGAAGCGATTGCCGCGGCCAACGAGCGGGAGGCATCGTGACATCGACCGTCCGGACCTATCTTACCCGGCTGCTGCCGCAGCTGATCGCGCTGGCGATCATTCTCGCCGCAATTTCAATAATTTTCCCCGGTTTCCTCAACCTTCAAATTCAGAACGACCGACTTTACGGCAGCCTGATCGATATCCTCAACCGCGGCGCTCCCGTCGTATTGGTGGCGATCGGCATGACGGTCGTCATCGCCACCAAGGGCATCGACCTCTCGGTCGGTGCGGTCATGGCGATCTGCGGAGCGGTGTCCGCCTCGCTGATCACCTCCGGCCATTCACTTGCCGAGACGCTGCTCGTCACGCTTGCCGTCGGCATTCTTTGCGGCATCTGGAACGGCATACTGGTCGCCGTCCTCGATATCCAGCCGATCATCGCGACGCTGGTGCTGATGGTCGCCGGCCGCGGCATCGCCCAGCTCATCACCGAGGGCGCCATCCTCACCTTCAACGATCCCGGCCTCATCTACATCGGCAGCGGTTCCTTCGCTTGGCTGCCGATGCCGGTCATCATCTGGCTGGTCTTCGGGGTCCTGGTCGCGCTCGTCGTCCGGAAGACGGCGCTCGGGATGCTGGTCGAGGCGGTGGGCGTCAACAGGCAGGCGAGCACGCTCTCGGGCGTCCTCACGCCGGTACTGCTTGTCGCCGCCTATGTTCTTTCCGGCCTGTGCGCAGCAATCGCCGGCGTCATCGCCGCCGCCGACATCAAGGGTGCCGATGCCAACAATGCCGGGCTCTGGCTGGAGCTCGATGCAATCCTCGCGGTCGTGGTCGGCGGCACATCGCTGCTCGGCGGACGCTTCAGCATCGCCGCCTCGGTGCTCGGCGCCATCATCATCCAGTCGATCAACACCGGCATTCTCCTTTCGGGATTCCCGCCGGAATTCAACCTGATCATCAAGGCGGCAATCATCGTCTTCATCCTGGTGCTCCAGTCGCCGCGTTTCCGCGCCGCCTTCACATTCGTGAGCATTCCCCGCGCCGCCGGCAAACCGACCGAGCGAGAAGCAAAATGAAGCAGAAATATCTTCCGCTTACGGCAACGATCCTCATCTTCCTTCTGAGCTACGCCCTCTGCGTCGCGCAGTACCCGAACATGCTTTCGACGCGAGTGATCGGCAACCTCCTGACCGACAACGCCTTCCTGGGCATTGCCGCCGTCGGTATGACCTTCGTCATTCTTTCGGGCGGCATCGACCTCTCGATCGGTTCCGTTATCGCCTTCACCGGGGTCTTCCTGGCGGTGCTTCTGGAACACACCAGCATGCATCCGCTTGTGGCCTTCGTTTTGGTGCTCGCGATCACGACACTCTTCGGAGCATTGATGGGGGCGATCATCCATTATCTCGAAATGCCGGCCTTCATCGTCACCCTTGCCGGCATGTTCCTCGCCCGCGGCATGGCCTTCGTGCTGTCGATCGATTCCATCCCGATCAAGCATCCGTTCTATGCGACGCTGAAAGGCCTCTATTACAAGCTGCCGGGCGGCGGGCGGATCACCCTCATCGGCGGTCTGATGCTGCTCATCTTCGCCGCTGGCATTCTCATCGCCCACCGGACCCGTTTCGGCACGAATGTCTACGCGCTTGGCGGCGGCACTGCGACGGCGAAACTCATGGGCGTGCCGGTCGCCAGCACGACGGTCAGCATCTACGCGCTTTCGGGACTGCTTGCGGGTCTCTCCGGCATCGTCTTCTCGCTCTATACGTCGGCTGGCTATTCTCTTGCCGCCGTCGGCGTCGAACTTGATGCGATCACCGCGGTTGTCATCGGCGGAACGCTTTTGACCGGCGGGTCCGGCTTCGTCGCGGGGACATTGGTCGGCATCTTCATCCAGGGCCTCATCCAAACCTACATAACCTTTGACGGCACGCTTTCGAGTTGGTGGACCAAGATCCTGATCGGCCTGCTTCTCTTTGCTTTCATCCTTCTGCAGAAGGGGATCATCCGCCTGTCCCGCCCAGAACGGCAGCACGCATGACGAGGTGGAGGGCCGCCTAGATGCCGTCGTCGGGTTTCGGCAATCAGCCGGGCAAGAGGACCAGCCACCGGCTCGTCGTCGACGAGCTTGGCCAGGCGATGGTCTCCGGCCAGTTTGCCGTCGGCGAGACGCTTCCCGGCGACACCGACTTAGCCGCGCGCTTCAACGTCTCCCGCACGGTCCTGCGAGAGGCAATGAAGACGCTCGCCGCCAAGGGCCTTGTCGTGGCGCGGGCGCGGATCGGCACGCGCGTCATGCCGCGGGCCAACTGGAACCTGTTCGACGGCGATGTGCTCACCTGGCATTTCAATTCCGGCGTCGACGAGGAATTCCTGCGCCATGTCAGCGAAGTGCGCCTCGCGCTCGAGCCCTATGCCGCAAGCCTTGCCGCCCGCCGCGCGACAGATGCGGATATTGCCTGGATGATGCGGCTTGCCGTAGCCATGGCAGACGCCGGTCACAGCGGCCAGACACTCGCAAAAGCCGACCTCGATTTTCACCTGCGCCTGCTGGAGGCCTCGCTCAATCCGTTCATGCGGTCTGTCGGCAGCTTGATCGAGGCCGCGCTTGTCGGCGTCTTCAGGCTCACCAGCCCGTCGGCGGATGACAGCGAAATCGACCGGGTCGCCATGGCACATATCCGCATCGTCGAGGAGATCGGCCGCCGCAACGAGCAAGGCGCGCGCAGCGCCATGGAACACGTTATCCGGGTCGGGCAGGAACGGCTGATCTTGAACCTGAGGGCGCGAGAGTCGTCCTCATAAGCTCTGCAGGCTTGGTCGCCGCGCCCGTGTCGGCAAGGCCGCGGCGACCGGCGCCCTTTCCGCCTCGATCCGATTCCCCGTCGCCGCATCGAACAAATGCAGTTGCTTCGGATCGATCGCAAGGCCGATGACGTCGCCGCTTTTCACCTCGCCGCGTCCGGTCTCGACCACGGTCAGTTCAGGCTGCGTCGCCGAGGTGACGTAAGTGGCAGAGCCGGTCGACTCGACGACGCCGACGGGGATATCGAAAGCCCCCTCGCCGGCGGCGACGATCCTCACATGCTCCGGGCGGATGCCGACCGCGACGGCGAGACCGGGCGGCAGACGAGTGGCAAGCGCCAGCCTGGCGCGCGTCCTGTCAAAATCGAGGATCACGTCTGCCCCTCCCTCACCGACGACAGCCGGGATGAAATTCATTGCCGGCGAACCGATGAAGCCTGCGACGAACCTGTTGGCAGGTTTGTCATAGAGGTCGAGCGGCCGTCCCTGTTGCTCGATGACGCCATCGCGCATGACGACGACGTGGTCGGCCATGGTCATCGCCTCGATCTGGTCGTGCGTCACATAGACCGAAGTGGCGCGCAGCCGATCGTGGAGCGCCCGGATCTCTTTGCGCATGTGCACGCGAAGGGCGGCGTCGAGATTCGAAAGCGGCTCGTCGAACAGGAAGGCCTTCGGATGGCGGATAATGGCGCGGCTCATCGCCACCCGCTGGCGCTGGCCGCCGGACAGTTCGCGCGGATAGCGTTTCATCAGATGCGAGAGGCCTGTGGTCGCGGCCACTTCTTCGGCAGCCTTGCGCGCCTCCGCCTTCTTCACGCCGCGGATGCGCAGGCTGTAGGTGAGGTTCTCCTCGACGGTCATATGCGGGTAAAGCGCGTAGGACTGGAAGACCATCGCAACGTCGCGCTTGCGCGGCGGCACATTGTTCATCAGGGCACCGGCAATCTTCATCTCGCCGGTGCTGATCTTCTCGAGGCCCGCGAGCGAGCGAAGCAGCGTGGACTTGCCGCAGCCGGAGGGACCGACGAGGGCGACGAAGGTTCCCTCCTCAATCGCGAGGTTGATGTCCTTCAGCGCGTGGAACGCACCATAGTATTTGTTGACGCCGTTGAGCTCGATCTGAAGGGTCATTTGAGGGCTCCCGATGTGAGGCCGGAAACGATGCGGCGCTGCAAGAGGACGAAGGCTGCGAGAACGGGCGTCACGTAGATCGTCGCGTAAGCCATGATGTTGTTCCATTCATTGGTGTTCGGTCCCATGAAGGAGTTGAGGCCGACGCTTGCGGGCTGCAACTCGACCGCCTGGATCATCGACTTCGAATAGACGAATTCGCCGAAGGCCTGCATGAAGATCAGGATGGCGCTGACCAGGATGCCGTTTCTCGCAAGTGGCAGGACGATATTGAAGAAGGCACCGATACGCGAATTGCCGTCGACGAGGGCCGCCTCTTCAAGCTCCATCGGGACACTCATGAAGGTCGCCCTGACGAGCACGACGAAGAAGGGCATGCTCTTTGCGGCGATCGCCAGGATGACGGCGAACCGAGGCGTGTCGAGCAGGCCGAATTGCGAGAAGCCGACGAAGATCGGAGTCACCATCAGCGAGGCGGGCAGCACCTGAAGCATCAGGATCAGGAACAGCCCGACATCTACCCAGACATTGCGGTAGCGCGCCAGTGCATAGGCGCAGCCGACGCCGAGCACCGCGATGAGCGAGACGGCGCCAGAGGCGATGACCAGCGAGTTCCAGAGATAGCGTCCCATGTTGCGGCTTTGCCAGACGTATTCGTAGATTCCCCATTGCGGTTCGCTCGGCAAGAACTTCGGTGGTGTCGCGAACATAGCCGATCCGGTCTTCAGCGCGGTGATGTACATCCAGTAGAGCGGGAACAGGTAGATGGCCGCGAGCACGAGCGCGACGGCGAACATCAGCCGATTGCGGAAGGTGTCACTCATCCTCGTACCTCGTGGCGGGTGGAGCGCACATAGACGACGGAAGCGAGCATCACGAAGACGATCATGATCACCGAGATCGTTGCGCCCTTAGCGAAATCATATTGGCGGAAGGAGAGGTCCCAGGCCCAATATTGCGTAACGTTGGACGAGTTGTTCGGTCCGCCGGAGGTGATCGCGGCGAACAGGTCGAACTGCTGCAGGGTAAAGATCAGGCCGAGCGCGATGATCGCGCCGATCGTCGAGCGCATCATCGGCAAGGTAATCGTCCGGAAACGTTGCAGCGCGTTGGCTCCATCGAGCTCCGCCGCCTCAAAGAGATCCTTCGGTATGCCCGAAAGCCCGACCGAAAGCAGGATCATGTTGAACGAGGTACCGAGCCAGATATTGGCGATAATTACCGCCCAGAGCGAATAGTTCGGATCGGAGCGCCAGAAGATATTGCCGCCAGTGACACCGATTTCCCGCAGGAAGAAGTTGAGGACCCCGAAATCGCCAGAGAGGATCCAGTTCCAGATCGCGCCAACAACGAGGCCCGGCATCACCCAGGAGACGAGAAAGAGGCCGCGCAGCCAGGAAGCGCCCGGAAAATTCATCCAGAAGAACAGGGCAAGGCCGAAGCCGATGACGAATTGGCCGGCAATCGAGGCGCCGACGAAGAGCGCCGTATTAAGGAGAATTGGGCGGGTTTCGGGCTGCGAGAAGAGGTCTACATAATTCTTCAAGCCGACGAACGGCCGCGAGAAGCTGCCGAGGCTGAACATGTCGACCTCCTGGAGGCTCATCACCACGTTGTAGACGAGCGGCAGCCCGGACATGATGAACAGGAAGGCGAGCGGCAACAGGACGAGACCGATGTCGAAACCTTTGCCGTCCGTCACGCTGGCTAGAATTCTCTTCATGGGCTATCCCCGCAGGCGATCCCGGCCGCGGCCGGAGATCGCCTCTCTCGGGAGGAAATTCAGGCGGATGTGAGAACCCGCCGGTGAATGGCGTCGCCGGCTTGCAGGCGACGCCTTCTCAGCCTAGGACCGCCTTGATCTTCTCGGCCGCCTGATCCAGCGCTTCCTTGGAACTCATCTGGCCGGTCAAGGCCGCCTGGATAGCGTCCTGGATCGCTTTCGAAATCTTCGGCCATTCCGGGTGCGGGCCGCGGGGCTTGGCATATTTCAGCTGCTCCACAAAGACCTTGAGAGCGGCATCCTTCAACGGCACGCCGGCCGGCGGGATGGAGATGTCGGAGCGGGCCGGCAACTGGCCGAAATCCTTGAACATCCGGTCGTCCTGCGAGACGAAATATTCCAGCACCTTGAAGGCCTCCTGCGGGTGCTCGGTGTTCGAGAAGATCGCCCAGTTGAAATCCCCCATCGCCGAGGAGCGTTCCGCGCCCGCTTGCGGCACGGGGAGCAAGGCGACACCCCAATCGAACTTCGCCTCCTTTAGCATGCGATCGAGTTCCCAGGGACCGGAGATCGCCATTGCGGCATTGCCGGAATTGAAGGTACCGGTCGAATCCCATTGGCCGCGCGTCAGCGAATCCGGCGAGGCGAGCTTCTCGTCGAGGATCGTCTTCCAGATGTCGAGCGCCTTGACCGCACCTTCGGAATTGATGTGGTCGTAGCTGCCACCCGCCATCTGCGCCCAGGGCAGGAACTGGAAGGTGCCCTCCTCGTTCGCCTTGGCCGAGAAAGCGAGACCGTAGACATTCGCGGCCGGGTCCGTCAGCTTGCGCGCCGCCTCGACGAGTTCGTCCCAGGTCTGCGGCGGCTTGTTGGGATCAAGACCCTTCGCCTTGAACAGGTCCTTGTTGTAGTAGAGCGCGATGGTATTTGTCGCCTTCGGGATGCCGTACAATTTTCCGTCCCACGTCACCGAGGCGAGCGGCCCCGGAAAATAATTCTGCGGCTTCACCACCGAGGACTTCGAAATCATGTCGGTGAGGTCGAGAAAGGCGCCGCGCGAGGAAAACAGCGCGTGCTCCGGATTGTCTACGGCGATGATGTCCGGTGCTTGGCCGGTCGAATAGGCGCGCATCGCCTCGCTGACCACGTCGTCGAACTGTATCTGCCGATACTCGACTTTAATTCCTGTGTTGAGCTTGTTGAAATCGTTGATCAAGTTCGGCGCTGGCTGAATATCTCTGTCGAGCGACCAGACGCTGATCGTCACGTCTTCCGCGCTTGTGGAAAAAGCCGGCAACGAAAGGCTGGCAAGGGCGAATGCGCCCAGCATTGCATATCTGCTGATACCCATGGACTCCTCCTCTCATGGTTTTCCCGCAGCCGGCATCCTCCATGCCGGCCGTCAGGCATGTCACGTCTCAAGCAGGGTCGACGACGAAGTCACCTCCCCGGCAGGTCTTCAGATAGTTGAGCGCGTGCACCTGGCCGGTCATTTCGAGCGCGTCGCGATAGACCGGATCGTGCCAGCCTTCGATGTCGATCGAGCCGGACCAGCCGGCGAGCCTCAGCTCGGAAATGATGTCGGTCCAGTTGCTGTCGCCGAAACCCGGCGTGCGCATGAAGACGAACTTCTCCTTGCCGAAAATACCGTGCTCGCGGATGACGTCCCAGCGGATCGTCGCGTCCTTGCCGTGCACGTGGAAAATCTTGTGTGCCCATTTGCGGATCTGCGGCAGCGGATCGATGAGATAGACCATCTGGTGGCACGGCTCCCACTCGAGCCCGATGTGATCGTCCGGCGTCTCGTTGAAGATCAGCTCCCAGGCGTCGGGATTGTGGGCGATGTTCCAGTCGCCAGTCTCCCAGTTGCCGTCCATGGCGCAGTTCTCGAAGGCGATCTTGACGCCCTTGTCGGCGGCACGCGCAGCGAGCTCTCGCCAGACCTTGCGGTAACGCGGCAGGCTGTCGGTAAGCGGCCGGTTGCGGATGCGGCCGGTAAAGCCCGCGACACAGGTCGCGCCGAAATGGTGAGCATTGTCGATGCAGTCCTTCCAGCCCTGAAGCGTCTGCAGGTCGATATCGGTCTCCTCGAGCGGATTGCCGAACATGCCGAGGGTCGAGATGGTGATGTCACGGCCGCCGATCGCCTCGCGGCAGCGTTTGCCGAGCTCGGCAAGGTTCTGCCCGTTGGTGGTCTGCCAGAAGAACGGCTCGAAGCTTTCGAAGCCCAGGTCGGCGATCTCGGCGATGCGTTTCGCCGCCTCGCCCTTGGTGGCGCTGGCCATCGTGCCGATGCGGATGGACTTGGCGGGATTGCTCATCGGATGCCCCATTCAGATTGTCACGCGCTGCCGGGTACGGGCGCTCTCGATCGCCGCGAACACCATGGCAAGGCTGTTGATATTATCGTCGCTTGCCGTCTCCGGCTTCTGCCCGCTGCGGATAGCCGCGACAAAATCGGCAATGACGCTGGCGTGGCCGTGCGTTTGCCGCGGGTCGGCGGGCTCCGGAATTTCGAGTGGAACCGGTTCGCGCAGCAGGCCGTCGCCATCGGCGACCGTATTGGCACGAAAGCTTTCAGCGCCGTCCCAAAGCAGGGTGCCTCGCGTTCCGGTGATACGCCACGCGCTCTCCCAGCTCGTATTGGCGCCCTCGGCGCACCAGGAGCCGCGATAGGTGAAAGTGACGCTATCCGAGAGCTCGAAGATCGCGGTCGCGGCTGCGCCGTGCCGATACCAGGAGCCGCGCGGGTTCTCCTCATGGCAATAGACGGCGAGCGGCTTCTTGTCGGCGATGAAGCGGGCGGCATCGAAGGTGTGGATCGCCATGTCCAAAAGCAGCACATTGTCCATCTCTTCGCGAAAGCCGCCGAAATGGGCACCGACGAAGAAGTCGCAATGAAGGCCGGTCAGTTCCCCGAGCCCACCCTCTTCCACGAAACGGCGGATGCGCCGGACGCCGGAAATGAAGCGGCGGTTCTGCACCACCGCGTGCAACCTGCCCGCCTCGTCGGCGAGGCGGATCAACTCCCAGCCGGCATCGAGCGAAGCGGCCATCGGCTTTTCGCTGAGCACGTGGCAGCCATGCCTGAACCCGGTGGCGACCACGTTACGACGGGCGGCCGGTACGACAATGTCGAAAAGAATGTCGGGCGTCGTTTCGGCAAGCACCGCGTCGAGATCGGATCCGATAACGACTTTCCCGAGGTCGAACTTGGCAGCTAGCGCGAGGGCGACCTCCGGCTTCACGTCGACAAGGCCAACGATCGCGATCGCCGCCTGAAGGTCGGGGTCCGCGGCGATCGCCTTCACCCACCCTCTGGCCATGGCTCCGCACCCGCACAGAACAGCGCGCAATATCACGATTCTCCTCCCACAAACCTACATTTCGCCTTGTTTTGGCGTCCGTAAACGTTTACGGAACTATGCGGAGTTTCCGAAACATGTCAATAGGAAATTCGGAACCGCGCGTGGGCAGAGGAGGAAACGCTCCGAAATGAAGGGCATTCGACGGCTTGCGCAGCATCTCGACATCTCGATCGGAACGGTCTCCCGAGCACTGAACGGTCGTCCCGACGTCAACGAAGAGACGCGCAAGCGGGTGCTGGCGGCCGCCCAGGAACTCGGCTATGTGCCGAACCAGTCGGGGCGAAGCCTGCGCCAGGGTACGACCAACATCATCGGCTTCATGATGCAGACCGGCGCGGAGATCACCGGTCAGGGCGATACCTTCTTCATGAGTGTCTTCGATGGGGTCCAGGCCGTCTTCGCCAGGCACAAGCTCGATCTCGTCGCCCTGCTCTGCTCATCGCAGGAGGACCCGGCCGACTACCTGCGCCGCGTCGTGGCCCGCGGCTTTGCCGACGGGGTGATCCTTTCCGCCACGCAACGGCACGATCCCCGTGTCGAACTGCTTTCCGAGTGCAACATTCCCTTCGTCACCCTCGGCCGAACCCTGACCGATGCCGGCCAGCCCTGGCTCGACCTCGATTTCGAGGGCATGGCGCAGGCTTCGATCGATCGGCTCGTCGCGCGCGGGCATCGGCGCATCGCCATCACGCGGCCGCACGACGACGTCAACCTCGGCTATGTCTTCGTCGAACGTTGCCGCGAGGCACTGGCGGCGCACGGCCTCGCCCTCGATGAGGACCTGATCTTTCGTTCAACTCCCAACGAAGCCGGCGGATATGAGATCGGCCGCGACCTTCTGGCACTCAACGAGCGTCCGACCGCAATCGTGCTGATCAACGAAACGATCTCGATCGGCTTTTACCGAGCCCTGTCGGAGGTCGGCGTCCGACCCGGGCGCGATATCGCGGTCATCGGGCGCTACAGCCCGCATGCCCAGTTCCTCTCGCCGTCACTCACCTGCTTCCGGCTGTCGCTGCGTGACCTCGGCGTTGCGCTCGCCGAAACGCTGCTGTCGACCATGCCCGCCTTCAGGCATCACTATCCGCATACGACGTCGAGCAGGCTCTGGCCAATGGAACTCGTCGAAGGCGCAAGCGATGCTCTCGACGCCGGCCCTGAGTAGCCAAGCGGCCCGCCCTGCAACTCAAAATTGTTTTCCATCATGCGCAGCCGGCAAGACGTTAATTCGCCAGATTTGAAATGTAACGCCGGCTGATGCGGATCATTTTTGATGATCCAGCCGTTTGTAAGCATCAATGAACGTTGCCCGCCCCCAGCCCTGTCTCGCGTTGAGAGAATTGGCGGCCGTGCCTTGTCGATCACGATGTTCCGCGTTGGTTCGACCGAAATCGGGAAAGTAATTCGATTCCAAACCATTAGCGCGGATTTCGAATGTAGTGTCTTCTCTTTCGACTTCCGCTGTAGCAGGAGATCGCAATGCGCGGATTTTTCTTTTTGCTGGTCGGATTGTCGATAAACACCTTTGCTTATGCTCATGATGCACCGAGCGGCTGGAAATATCCGAACTCCTGCTGCTCGAATTTCGACTGCCGTCACGTCAACCAGACGGCGGTAAGCGAACGCCCGCAGGGCTACATCATCAACGCGACCGGCGAGGTCCTTCCTTATTCCGACAGACGAGTGCGCATATCGCCGGACGGCGAATATCATTGGTGCTCGGCGGCGGGCGAAGACCACGGAAGAACGATCTGTCTGTTTGTCCCGGCGAGGGCCTATTGAGAGCTCCGAGCACCTATCCGACGAGTCAGAAATACATCGTCATGACGATGTCCTGATCGAAGTCGCCGAAACCTTTGCCGAAGATGTTCAGTCCGCCGGGGTTTTCGGCCTTTTCATCGATGCCGATGCGGAAGCGAATGGAATGGTGGTCGGCGATGCCGAGCGACGTGATCGTTTGGGTCGACACCAGGGCGCCGTCGATCCAGGTGCCCCGGTCGTCGATGCTCCAGGTCTTGAGCTTGCCATATTGAGAGCCGCTGAGTTTCCACCAAGCCGGTGAATAGAGGCCGCGGCGGTCGCCGTAATCGCCGGGCGAAGTCCAGTGACCGGCCTTGATGCCATTGATCCAGATCGAGATATCGGAAGGCCAGTTGGCGTTGGTGGCAGGTGTTTCGGAACTCAGTTCGGCGGAGAATTCTATTCTGCGGACCGGTCGCCCGGTTACCTTGGCGTTGTTCGGAAACTTGTATTCCACATAACCGCGCGTGAACCAGAGGAGGGCCGCCTGCATGCGCTGCGGATCGAGAAAAACCTCCTGGACATCGAGCATGCCGATGACATTGTTGACGGAGCAAAGGCCGCAAGGCGCTTCCGCTTCGAATTCGGTGAAAAGGCCGATCGGCATGCTGACAGTCACCACGTCGTCCGAACGGCTGGTCCGATCGTCGAACCGGATCAGGATCTCGCCATAGATGCTCGAGCAGAGCTTCTGGTTGCCCTTGGACGCCTTCATCGTATGCGTCTGGATGAGGCCGGCGCTTTCCAGCGCCTTGAGGTTCGTCGCGGTCGTCGACTGCGGCAGACCCATATGGGCCGCGATATCGTTAACGTTCAGCGGCCCCTTCTGACGCAACAGATTGAGAATTTCGATACGCGTCGCCGAACCCAGCGCCTGGACAACCTCGACATCCTTGATCGGGTCCACTGTTAGAAGCTTCGTCTCCATTCTCTGCTATTGCTGCTCCGGTTCAGGCGCTGGCCGATCCCTGTAGATAACACGCCGATCCGCCAATTGTCGCATTGTTTTCATTTCGGAAACGACGCCGACAAGCCATGTCGCATGCGCCGAAAACCAGCTTCATCCCTTTATGCCCGATGACAGCATCAGCGCCTGCGTCACCCGTTTTTGAAACAGGAGATAGGCAAGCGCGACCGGCATTGCCGCGAGAATGGCGACTGCCATGTCGCGCGCATACTTCACGCCAAAGGCATCGTCGACCTGGGTGATGCCGACGGTGACGGTCATCATCTCTTCCGAATTCGTCACCAGGAAGGGCCAGAGAAAGGCGTTCCAGGCCATGATGTAGGTGATGATCGCAAGCGCCGTGGTGATGCCCCAGTTGAGCGGCAGGTAAAGCCGGAATAGGATCTGGAAATCGCCGCATCCGTCGAGCTTCGCCGCCTCGCGCAGCTCCTTCGGCACGGAGTCGAAGAACTGCTTGTAGACGATCACCACCACGGGAATGATCAGCTGCGGCAGGATGATGCCGCCCCAACTGTTGATCAGCCCGAAACGATACATCAGCACGAATTGCGAAACGACGAGCGCCTGCGAGGGAACCATGAAGCTCGCGAGAATGATGCCGTAGAGGAGCCTCCGCCCGGGAAAGACGATCTGCGACAGCGCATAGGCGCACATTACGCTGATCAGGATGACGATGATCGTGACGCTCACCGAGGTGACGAGCGAGTTCACGTACCAGGCCGCAAGATTGGTCTCGAACAGGGCGAAATAATAGGCCGAGAAGTTGAAGACATCCGGAATGAAGGTCGTCTTGGAGACGACCTCGTGCTCCGGTTTGACGGAGGTCACCACCGCCCAATAGATCGGGAAAGCCCACATGCAGGCGACGCACAGGGTGAGCGCCAGAAGCAGGATATTGCCAATGCTCTTGCGTTGCATAACCTAGCGTCCCCTAACGCGCAGAAGCTGATACTGCAGCACCGAAACGGTGACGATGATCAGGAACAGGAAGACCGCCACCGCCGAACCGAGACCGCCATGGTTCAGGCGGAACGCCTCGCGATAGACGAGTTGCAGCAGTACATAGGTCGAGTTGAACGGACCGCCTTCCGTCATCAGGTAGACCTGATCGAAGATCTTGAGCTGCAGGATGAGCTGTAGCGTGAGCACGAGGGCGGTAACGGGCCAGATCAGCGGCCAGGTGATACGCTGGAAGCATTGCCAGCGTGTCGCGCCGTCGAGCGTTGCCGCCTCGTAGTAATCCGCCGGAATGTTGCGCAAACCGGCAATGAAGAGCAGCAGGTTGAAACCGTTGGTCCACCAGATGGTGACCAGCGCCACCATCGGCATCGCCCAGATGGGATCACGGAAAACGCTGATGCGCCGGCCGGTGAAGAACTCGATCAGATATTGGGCGATGCCGAATTGCTGATCGAGCACCCACTCCCAGATCTGCGTGACTACCGACACCGGCAGGATATACGGCAGGAAGAACAGGACCAGCACGAGGCTTTGCAGCCAGCCCTTGAGGCGGACGACCATCAGCGCCAGGCCAAGACCGATCAGCGTGTTCGGCACGACGGTCAGCACGACGAAATAGCCGGTATTCCACACCGACGTGAAGAAGAGTTTCTGATTGAGCAGTTTGGCGTAGTTGTCGAAGCCGACCCACCGGCCTTCGCCGATTAGCGGCGCGTCGGTGAAGCTCAAGGCGAACATATTGTAAACCGGATAGGCAAATACCGTCAGGTAGGTGATCACGAATGGCGCGATCATCAGAACGGCGGTCGGCGCCTTGCTCCGTCTCTCTTTCATCAACACCGCAATCGTCCTCCACTGCCGCCGGCAAGACCGACCGGGGTCGCTCCGATCGGTCTCGCGCACCATCGGCCCTACATCTGGCTCTTCAGTTCCTCGCGCAGCTGCTCGATGGCATCCTGCGGGTCGAGCTGGCCGTTCAGGGCGGGCACGATGAAGTTCTGCGTTGCCTCGTAGATCGGCCCACCGACGCCGGCGAGCGGCGAAACGGGGTCGAAGACAGCGGTGTCGGCGAGCTTGGCATAGGTTGCATTCGGTTGCATCGCCTTGAACTCGGCGCTTTCGGTCACCGGCTTGTAGGCCGGGATATGTCCGGCGCCTGCCCAGGAGAGGCTATGCTCGTTCATCCAGGCGACGATCTCGAGCACGGCCTTTAGTTTTTCCGGCGCAATCGGCCTGGCTTCGCTGTTCGGCACGGCAAAGGCATGCGAGTCCGCCCAGGTCGACTGTTGCCCCATCAGTACCGGAATTTGGACGGCGCCCCATTCGAAGCCGAGATTGCCGGTCTTGGCGAGGTCCACCATCGTCGGCACTTCCCAGACGCCGTTGATGTGCATCGCCGCCTTGCCCGAGGTGAAGAGCGCGATGGAGGCCTCGTAGGAAATCAGCTGCGGCGAATATCCCGACGACACCCAATTGGCCATCGTCGTCAAGGCCTTCACCCCGGCATCGCCCGGCAGGATCTCGTCGCCTTCGATGAATTTGCCGCCCTGCTGGGAAAGCAAGGTGTAGAACACCCGCCACATCGAACCGCCCTCGTCCGTGTGCAGCGAAAGCGGATATTGGACCTTGCCGGTCGCCTTGATCTTTTCGAGCGCGGCGTTGAAATTCTCCAGACCCTCGAGCCCCTTCGGCAGCCCGTCCTCGCCCAGCAGGCCGGCCTCTTTCAGGATTGTCTTGTTGTAGTAGAGAACGATGGAATGAACGTCGAAGGGAATGCCGTAGACCTTGCCGTCGGCCGTCGCCGACTCCCAGCTCGCCTCGACATAGTTCTCCTTCTTGATGCCCGCCGCGGTGAGCTCCTCCGGCGCGAGAGGCCGCAGGATTCCCGACGGGATCGCCAACGGAAAGCGCGACAGGTGATAGGTCATGACGTCCGGCTGCTGGCCGACGGCCGCCGAGGTCTGGATCTTGCTGTAGAACGGAACGCCCCATTCGAGCGTCGTCGCCTTGATCTTGATGTCGGGATGGGTGTCGTTGAACTCCTTGATCAGCGCCTTCATGCGAACACCGTCGCCGCCGCTCAAGAAATCCCACCAGGTGATATCGGTCTGCGCATAGGCGGCTGCGGAAGGCAGGATCGCCAGGGCACTCGCAACGGCAAGTCTCAGTAGCTTTTTCACGTTTCTCTCCTCCTTTTCATGCCCAGTCTGGCGGCTCACGCCGCATTGCTCATCGCCCGGACTCCTCCTGTCCGAATGACACGCCGCATTATTGGTGTCGCGCGTGTTCGCTGTGTATCTGATTTTCGGATATCAACGCAGGCGTTCACCCCGCTGGCTGAAGGCGAACATCTCCTTGGGGGCGAGGCTCAGGCGGATCGCCTGCTTGGGATGCGGCCGCTCTTCGCCGCGGCATTCGACGGTCATCTCCGCGCCCGTCGCCGTCAGCGCATGCAGGTAGCCGGTTCCACCCAGTTCCTCGATGAACTCCGCCGTCGCCTTGAGAGGGACGCCTTCCTCCCTGTCACCAAGCGCGATATGTTCCGGTCTTACGCCCAGGAAGATTCCCTCGCCCAGGGGAACACCGGCGCGCGCCGGAATGTCGAAGGGAACGCCGGGAGCATCCTCAAGCTCGACCGTCAGCCGGCCGGCTGCTGCAGACGTGACCCGCGCCTTCAGGAAGTTCATGCCCGGGGAGCCGATGAAGCCCGCAACGAACATGTTGTCGGGATTGCGGTAGAGTTCGAGCGGCGCGCCGACCTGCTGGACAATTCCCGCCTTCAGGACGACGATCTTGTCTGCCAGCGTCATCGCCTCGACCTGGTCATGGGTGACGTAGATCATCGTTGCGCCGATCTGGCGATGCAGGCGGGCGATTTCCATGCGCATCTTCACCCGGAGTTCCGCATCGAGATTGGACAGCGGCTCGTCGAACAGGAAGACGCGCGGCTCGCGGACGATCGCCCGACCGATCGCCACACGCTGGCGCTGTCCGCCGGAAAGCTGGTTCGGCTTGTGGCTCAGATAATCTTGAAGCCTGAGGATATCCGCCGCAGCCCTGACCTTCGCCTCGATCTCCGCCTTGGGACGCCGGGCAATCGAGAGACTGAAGGCCATGTTGTCGAAGACGGAGAGATGCGGGTAGAGCGCATAGGACTGGAAGACC
This sequence comes from Sinorhizobium sp. BJ1, assembly GCF_002531555.1. NCBI lineage: Bacteria > Pseudomonadati > Pseudomonadota > Alphaproteobacteria > Hyphomicrobiales > Rhizobiaceae > Sinorhizobium > Sinorhizobium sp. BJ1. The sequence goes on along the minus strand of NZ_NWTH01000019.1, from coordinate 31,671 downwards.
ATGGCGACACCACGCTTCGACGCCTCCCTTCGGGTGACATCCTCGGCCTCGATCCTGATCTGTCCGCCCGTCGTCTCCTCGAGCCCGGCGATCATGCGCAAGAGCGTCGATTTCCCGCAGCCGGACGGGCCGACGAAAACGGCGAACTCGCCCTGCTCTATCTCGATATCGACATCATGGATCACTTTCATGGCGCCGAACGACTTGCTGACGCCGGTCAATTTGATTCCGGACATTGAACCTCCCCGATGGTTACGTCAGGTCCAGGGCAGTTCCTCCAACCGCCCCGGGCCAAAGCCGGCTCATGCCGAAGCGATGGACAACAGAACGAAGTGATAGGATCTCGGCGGCAGCGATCCGACGAGGGAGCCGGCCTCGTCAACCGCAAGCTCCCTCCCCGGTTTGGGCACGATCCGGTTCTGATCGCCGACCGAATTGCTCGCCTTGAGGTCGTCTCCCTCAAGCATGTGATGCTCAAGAATCCTGGCCTGCTTGAAGCCTTGAAGGTCGAGCGTGATGCCAAGCGGCTCGTCGAGGCTGCGATTGACGGCAAAGACCGCGATCGACCTCCCATCGTCCTGCAGCACTGCGGAAAGATCCAGGAACGGCACGTCCTGCGCCACATCGCAGTCGTAAGTGGGACCCGAGGTCGATACGTTGAGCGCCGTACCGCGGCCGTATTTCGAGGCATATTGCAGCGGATAGTAGATCGACTGCCGCCAGGCCGGCCCGCCGGCCTTTGTCATGATCGGTGCGATGACGTTGACGAGCTGCGCCATGCAGGCGATCTTGACGCGGTCGGAGCGGCGAATGAAGACGTTGAGCAATGAGCCGACGAAGATCGCATCCTCGAGATTGTAGAGCTCCTCGAGCAGCGGCGGCGCCTCTGGCCAATCCCAGCTGGCGATCCTTTCACCATCCTCCTTGCGATTGTGATACCAGACATTCCACTCGTCGAAGCAGATCTTCACATCGCGTTTCGAGCGCTTCTTGGCCTTGATGTAATCGATGACGCCGCCGATCGTGACGATGTAGCGGTCGAGGTCGATCGCCTTGGCGTAGTAGTTGAGGGTGTCCTGCTCCTCGTTGCCGAAGTATTTGTGCAAGGAGATGTAGTCGACGCTGTCGTAGCTGGCGTCGAGAACCGTCGCCTCCCATTCCGGGTAGGTTTTCATCTTGTCGTTCGATGAGCCGCAGACCACGGTCTCGAGGGTCTTGTCGAAATATTTGAAGGCCTTGCTCACCTCGTTGGCGAGATGGCCATATTCCGCGGCGCTCTTGTGCCCCACTTGCCAAGGACCGTCCATTTCGTTGCCGAGGCACCAGATGCGGACGTTGTGCGGGTCCTTGTAGCCGTGCTTGGCGCGCAGGTCGCTCCAGAAGGTGCCGCCCGGATGGTTGCAGTATTCGAGGAAGTTGCGCGCCTCATCCAGGCCCCGCGAACCGAGATTCATGGCGAGCATCATTTCAGTGCCCGCCAGCTTCGCCCAATCGGCAAACTCGTTGACGCCGACCTGGTTGGTCTCACGCGTCCGCCAGGCGAGGTCGAGGCGCACGGGACGTTCGGCTTTTGGACCGATGCCATCCTCCCAGCGATAGGCGGAGACGAAGTTACCGCCCGGATAGCGCACGATCGGCATGTCGAGATCGCGAACCAGCCCCAGAACATCCGACCGAAAGCCCTGCTCATCCGACTTCTCGTGTCCGGGTTCGTAGACACCGGTGTAGACGGCCCGGCCCATATGCTCGAGGAAGGAACCGTAGACGCGCTTGTCGATGGTCGAGATGGTGTATTCGCGGTTGACGGTCGCTTTCGCTCGCATGGGTTTCCTCGTTCATTGAATTCGATTTTCTGCGAAGCTATCCTGTATGATTTTTCATTTCAACTATTTTGTTTTATATCGTTATATATGATATAAAAACCGCGATAGGCGAGTTTCGCGAGCCGCTGCGGAACGATCCCGCTGGCAATTGATTGTCCAGATATCCTCGTGTGCGCTGGCCGCGTCGCACTTCGTCAATCGAGGCGATGTGAAAGCAGCCGCTGGCGGCGTACAGTCGATCTCGGCATAATTTGCCGCGGCGCTATGAAGCGCCGGAACTGGAGGGCAGGCACGGCAGGAGCGTTTCGCACATGGGTTGGTCCTTCAGGATTGGAACGATCGCCGGGACGGCACTTCGCGTGCACGTGACCTTCGCGCTGCTCCTCGTCTGGATATGGGTGATGCACTATAGAGCGGGCGGCACGGCCGCCGCGCTAGAAGGCATCGCATTCGTCCTGGCCGTCTTCGCCTGCGTCATTCTGCACGAATTCGGCCATATCGCCGCGGCGCGCCAATTCGGCATCAAGACGCCGGATATTACTTTGCTTCCGATCGGCGGCGTCGCCCGGCTTGAACGCATGCCGGAGGAGCCGGGGGCGGAGTTCGTGATTGCGATCGCCGGACCGCTGGTCAACGTGGCGATCGCCGGCGTCATCATTCTCTTCCTCAGGACCTCCGTGGGAATGGAGCAGCTTGCCGGTATCGAGGACCCGCATATGAGCTTTCTGTCGCGGCTCGCCGGAGTGAATATCTTTCTGGTGCTTTTCAACATGATCCCGGCCTTCCCCATGGATGGCGGCCGCGTCCTGCGTGCCGCGCTTGCCTCGCGCTTGAGCTGGTCGCGCGCCACGCAGATCGCTGCCATGATCGGTCAAGGTCTCGCCTTCGTCTTCGGTTTCGTCGGCCTGTTCTACAATCCGCTGCTGATCTTCATCGCAATCTTCGTCTATCTGGCAGCGACTGCTGAAGCGCAGAATGCCCAAATCCGCGAGGTCTCCGGCAGCGTTCTCGTGAGCGACGTGATGATTACCGAATTCGCGACGCTCGATCGGACTGCAAGTATCGACGAGGCCATCGAAGCCCTGCTCGCGACGACGCAGCGCGAGTTCCCCGTTGTCGATGCCTTCGGCCATTTCGAGGGCCTGCTCACGCGAAACGATATGATCCGGACCTTGAAGGAGAAGGGTGCGGCAACGGCGGTCGTCCAGGTGATGCGCCGTGACGTGCCAAGGATTCACTACCGTAAGCGCCTGGAGGAAAGCCTGCGGCTCATGCAGGAGGCGAGTTCGCCCGCAGTCGCGGTCGTAGACAGCATGGACCGTCTTGTCGGACTGATGACGCATGAAACCATTGGGGAAATGATGATGGTGCGTGCGGCCGCGGACGGCAGGTTCCGCTTCGGCCACTTGCGGCGACCCAAGCCCGAAAGCCGCACCTGAGCAATCCGCAACGCGCTACTGCATGTTTCCTCAAATCGCAGCCGATTTACGGACAAAAATACGCAGCAATCCAAGAATGCTACGCTGTAGGCTAGTTGGTCCCCGCAGGTAGGCGAGGCGCCAGGACGGCGACGCATATAGAGACAAAACCGATCAACTTCGCGGCGGCCACCGTCATGTGGCCGGCCTCCCAGCGGAGCCGTACGGCGGCGAAATCCGGCGGAATGGGACCGGGTTTCCAAGTCGCCAGTAGCGCATTGGCCGGCGCGACGATCGTGAACCACGCGCCCAGACCGGCGGCGAGCAGAACGGCACCGCCCAGTGCGAACCAGAATGCCGGCCTCTCATTTGCGAGAAGATAGGTCAACAAGAAGGCGATCAGGATGGACGCAACGTCGAGCGGTGCGCCGACTTTCGCGAACAGGGCGAACTGGCCATTGAAGACCGTCGCCTCCCGCCAGAGTTCCGGTGACCATACGGTGAGCCGCGGCGGCGCTTCGAGGACGTGAGCGAAGGAAGGACCCAAACTCAAAGCGGAGAGAAGGAGCGACGCGAACGCTGTCAGGTAAAGGACCATGACTTCAATCCTCTAGTTCAAATCTCTGCTGCGAACCCGAAACCTCATCGCGCCATGGTTGTTCCAATGAGGGGTCAGAACCCCCTGGATGACCCCTTCACGGAATGTTGTTGAAGGGAGCCTCGATCCGGGGGCGGCTTTGCGGGTACTCTTGGCCGGAAACGGAAACATGGTTTCGAGAAGTGAAGACGTTCGGCCCCCTGCCCTTCGCGCTCCTGCTCTTCCTCGCACCGGCCGAGGGCTTCGCTCTGGATATGCCTCGTTCCGGCCATGCGGTGTTTGATCGCGCCGTCGAGCTCGTCGTCGATAATTTCTATGACGCATCCGCGCTCGATCGTTTCAGCGCCGCGGTCCGCAAGCAAATGGAGGATGAGCGCGGGTCGCTGACAGCCAAGAGCTCGGAGGGTCGTGTCGACGCGGCGGTAGAGAGCGTGCTCGCCAGTCTCGGCGTGTCGCATACCGGCCGCTTCACCTCCGACACGATCGACTATTACGAACTGGCCGACATATTCCGCTTCGCCATCCGCAGCGATATCAAACGGCTGTTCCCGCCGGACGGCGAGGTTCGTTATGCCGGGATCGGCATGGTCACCCGGCACGAAGACGGGCTGCATTTCGCCAGCGATGTCTATGATGGGGCGCCTGCCGACCGGGCAGGTATTCGGGTGGGCGACGAGATCCTCTCGGTAGACGGCCTGCCTTACCGCGAGATCGCATCTTTCCGGGACAAGGTCGGGCGCACCGTCGACGTCCGGCTGCGCCGGCATCGGGAGGCGCCGCCAATCACCGTCACGGTCGCCGTCGAGCGGCTGCAGCCGCTGCGCACCTTCGAGAAGGCGATCGAGAGCAGCATCGCAGTCACCGGACCGGAGGGCCGGCGCATCGGCTATCTCCGCCTCTGGACCCTCTCCACCCGCGACGGTCTGGACATCGTCGCCCGCGAGCTCGCCAGCGGCCGCCTCAAGGACGCCGATGGCGTCGTCGTCGACCTGCGCGGGCGCTGGGGCGGCGGCCCGCCGGACGCGGCAGACCTTTTCGTCGGCGGGGTGCCGACATTCCGGCTGATCTCGCGGGACGGCAAGGACATGCTTGGCACCGTGCGCTGGCGCCGGCCGGTAGTGGCGATCATCGATGGAGGATCGAGAAGCGGCCTCGAACTCTTCGCTCATGCCCTGAAGGTGAATGGCATACCGCTTGTCGGCTCACGTACGGCCGGCGCCCTGCTCGCCGGCCGGGCCTTTCTTCTTCCCGATGACAGCCTCCTGGAAGTGGCGGTCTCGGATGCGGTCATCGACGATGGTCTGCGCCTGGAAGGTCGCGGCGTCGATCCGGACATCACCGTGCCCTTCAGCCTGCCCTATGCGGACGGGCGCGATCCGCAGGTCGACGCCGCGATGGAGGAGATGCAGCGCATTCTCGCCAAGGGCTGATGTGGCTCCGCCATCCGTAGAGCCGCTATTCGCTCTGACGGAAACTGCGGATGCGATCGAACAATACGGCGAGCACCGTCGCGCCGCCGATGAAGGTCCCCTGCCAGAAGGCGTTGATGCCGAGCAGGCCGAGACTGTTGCGGATCACCTCGATCAGCGCCGCGCCGATCAAGGCGCCGGAAGCGGTGCCGAGCCCACCCGCCAGGTTGGCGCCGCCGATGACCGCCGCGGCGATGACCTGAAGCTCCATACCGGCGCCGATATTGGTGGTGACGGCGCCGAGCCAGCCGGTCTGGATGATGCCGGCAACGCCCGCCGAAAGCGCCGAAATCATGTAGACGGTAACCTTGATCCGGCGGACCGGAACGCCGGTCAGCGTCGCGGCGTGCTCGTTGCCGCCGATCGCGAAGACGTAGCGGCCGAACTTCGTCCAGCGAAGAACGAAGCCGGTGAGAAGCGCAAGCACGATCATGTAGATCACCGGATTGGCGATGCCGAAGAACCAGGCACCGCCGCCGAGCGCCAGGAGCGTGTCGTGATCCGGGCCGAACTGGAAGACGACGGTGTTGTTGGAGGCGACCATAGCGAGGCTTCGGGCGATCGACAGCATGCCGAGCGTGATGACGAAGGGTGGAAAACCAAGATAGGCGATCATGACACCGTTGAAACCACCGATGAGGAGGGCCGTGCTGATCGAAGCGGCAATGCCGACCTCGATGCTGTAGCCGGCATTCATGACTACCGCGAGTACCATGCTACAGAGACACAGGACCGAGCCGACCGACAGGTCGATGCCGCCGGTGATGATCACCAGCGTCATCCCGAGGGCAATGATCGCCACGAAGGTGAAGTTGCGGGTGATGTTGTAGAGGTTCTTCGGCGTCGCGAAAGTATCCGTCGCGACGGACAGGAAGAGGCAGGCCAGAATGACGGCGATCAGCACCCAGAACGTCTGACTGGACAGAACCGAGGTGACCCAGCTCTGCTGTCTCTGCCCGATCGCCCGATCCAAGGTAATTGCCATGACCGACCTTCGCTTTCCCCGCGCTGTCTAGATTATACCTGTTCGATCGCGCCGGTGATCAGACCGGTGACCTCTTCCGGTGAACTTGCCGCAATCGCCTTGTCGGCAACCTTTCGGCCGCGCCGCATCACGATGACACGATCGGCAACGTCGAAGACGTCCGGCATGCGGTGACTGATCAACACCACCGCGATGCCACGGTCGCGCAAATGGCGGATCAGATTTAGCACTTCGGCCACCTGGCGGACGGAGATTGCCGCAGTGGGTTCGTCCATCAGCACGATCTTCGCTTCCGAGAGCATGGTGCGGGCGATCGCCACCGCCTGCCGCTGACCGCCGGACATCTGCTTGACCAGATCGCGTGGGCGGGTCTCCGACTTCAGCTCCATGAAGATCTCACCGGCGCGCCGGTACATCGACTTGTAGTCGAGTACGCGCAACGGACCGACTCCGCGGCGCAATTCACGTCCGAGAAATACGTTCGCCGCCGCAGTCAGATTGTTGCAGAGCGCCAGGTCCTGGTAGACAATCTCGATGCCATGCTGGCGCGCTTCGATGGGGCGATGCATGACAAGTTCGGCACCGTTGAGACGCATGGTCCCGTGGCTCGGTCGATAGTTGCCGGCGATCATCTTGACGAGAGTGGACTTGCCGGCGCCATTGTCGCCCATGAGGCCGACGACCTCGCCGGCCTGAAGCGCAAACGAAACGTCGTTAACCGCCTGGATGGCGCCGAAATGCTTGGAAATATTGGCGAGCTCGAGAACCGCCACGCTAGCCTCCCGATACCTGAATACCGCCGTGCCCGGGTCTCCTCCCCCAGGTTAGTGCGATTCCATTTACGCAAATGCGCGGAACAGCGTCAATCGTCCTACAAATAAAGACGTATATGCGCGCGAACGCATATTGTATTACAAATATTCGTTGACGCGCGAAGCGCGCGGATATTACCTATCAGCAGGAGGAGAGCATGCTGATCCTTGTCACCGGGGCAACGGGCAAGGTCGGACAGCATCTCATCGCTGGGCTGCTTGACGATCCTCGTTTTCCCAAGGCGCGCATCCGTGCGCTTTGCCACAACCGCCTGCGTGCCGAAACAGACCGTGTCGAAGTTGTCCGCGGAACGATCGCCGAGCGCGGTGTCGCCGCCCGGGCGCTCGCCGGGGTAACGCATGTCGTCCATCTCGCCACCTGCAAGGAAACTCCGGACAGCGTCATGGACGTAACGGTCAAGGGGTTGTTCTGGCTGCTCGAGGAATTCCGCGCCAGCGAGACCGCCCGCCAGTTCATCCTCATCGGCGGCGACGCCGGCGTCGGCCATTTCCACTATCGGCACGACGGGCCTGTCACCGAGGCGACGCCGCATCGGGCCTATCCGGGCTGCTACGCCCTGTCGAAGGTCCTCGAAGAGGTGATGCTGGAGCAGTATGGCATTCAGTACGGCCTCAACGGCTGCTGCCTGCGGGCACCATGGATCATGGAGAAGGATGATCTCAGGTTTTCTCTGTCCTTCGGCGACGATGTGTTCGGCGGCCCGGTCTGGAAGGACCTCGTTCCGGAAGCCAACGCGAGACGCTATGCGAAGGACGGCACGGTGCCGTTGCTGCTCGACGCCGACGGGCGACCGCTGAAGCGCAACTTCGTCCATGTCGACGATCTTGTCTCGGCGATACTGGCGGCGATCGATCATCCCCGGGCGGTTCGGCAACTCTTCAACATCTCGATGGATCGACCGGTCGATTATGGCGACGTCGCCGCCTACCTCGCCCGCACGCGCGGTCTTGGCTCCGTCGACATTCCGAGCCGCTTCCATTCCAACTGGATGGACAACAGCAAGGCTAAATATCTGCTGGGCTGGCAACCCGCCTACGATCTCGAGAAGCTTATAGATTCGGCCTGGCAATATGAGCGCTCGGAGGAGAATCCGCGCATCGTCTGGTATCCGGGCTGATTGGTGTCGCGGACACGGGGTGTCCGTGCGTTGCAAGGGAGGAAAGCATGAGGAAGGCATTATTGCTAGCCGCAGCCGTCCTGGCGTTCAGCGCCGGAACCGCTCTGGCCCAGAAGAAGCAGCTTGTCATTGTCGTGAAAGGCCTCGATAACCCGTTCTTCGAGGCGATCAACCAGGGCTGCCAGAAGTGGAACAAGGAAAACCCGGATTCGGAATACGAATGCTTCTACACCGGCCCTGCCTCGACATCCGACGAGGCCGGTGAGGCGCAGATCGTCCAGGACATGCTGGGCAAGGCGGATACGGCGGCGATCGCCATCTCGCCCTCAAACGCCAAGCTCATCGCCCAGACACTCAAGACCGCGAATCCGACAGTCCCGGTTATGACGCTCGATGCGGATCTCGCAGCCGAAGATTCGGCGCTGCGCAAGACCTATCTCGGTACGGACAATTACCTGATGGGGTACCGCATCGGCGAGTACATCAAAAAGGGCAAGCCGAATGGCGGCAAGATCTGCACCATCGAAGGCAATCCCGGCGCCGACAATATCCTGCGCCGCGCCCAGGGCATGCGCGACGCGCTGACGGGTCAAAAGGGGCTGACGGAGCTCAAGGGCGAAGGCGGCTGGACGGAAGTTGCCGGCTGCCCGGTCTTCACCAATGACGACGGCGCCAAGGGCGTGCAGGCAATGACCGACATTCTTGCCGCCAATCCCGACCTCGATGCCTTTGGCATCATGGGCGGGTGGCCGCTATTCGGCGCGCCACAGCCTTACCGCGACCTGTTCAAGCCGATGGCCGACAAGATCGCCAAGAATGAATTCGTGATCGGTGCTGCCGATACGATCGGCGACGAGGTGGCAATCGCCAAAGAGGGTCTGGTGACCGCCCTCGTCGGGCAGCGTCCCTTCGAGATGGGCTACAAGGCGCCATCGGTGATGATGGACCTGATCGCCGGGAAACCGGTCGAGGATCCGGTCTTTACCGGTCTCGACGAATGCACCAAGGACACGGTGGACACCTGCATCCAGAAATAGAGCTTAAGAGGGAGGCCGGCGGCGTGACGTCGGCCTCCCTAAGCCCGCTCAGATCTGCCAGTCGGCGTCCAGCTGATAGGCCTTGATATAGTCGATCTTCATCTGAGACCCGTCGACGAGCCCGTCACTCGGCGTGCCGGCGATACCCCCGACCGCCAGGTTGACGAGCATGTACATCGGGTCGTGCATGTCCGAGGGTGTGTCGGCACGGGCAATCGCCGCATCGTCGAAGTACCAGACAATCTCGTCCTCGGTCCAAAGCACGCCGTATTTGTGGAAGCCGCTGGTGTCAGGCACCTTCACTGCGCTCGCGATGCTGGTCTGCGAGCCGGTCTCGTTGGAATGCACGGTGGCGATGATGGTATTCGGATCCTGCCCGCGCATCTCGACGACGTCCAGTTCCGGTGGCCAGGAGCCATCGGCGGGCAGAAGCCAGAAGGCCGGCCATACGCCCTGGTCGTCCGGCATGTCGGCGCGGACTTCGAAATAGCCGTAGGTCTGGGCAAAGGACGCATGGGTCGTGAGCAATCCGGACGTGTAATCATAGCCATTAATTTGGGCTTGGATGGCTTCGGACGCCGGCGCGGCCTTGATCGTCAGAACGCCATTGCTGACGGAAAACGGGTTGGCGGAAGCGGTCGGCTGGTAGGTCGGATTGATATACCATTGCAGTTCGCCGTTTCCGGAAAGCGTGCTTCCCTTCTCCGGCGCCCACCAGAACTTTGGATCCCAGACGCCGCTATCGCCGCTACGCAGCTGAAGCGTGTTGAACTCGTCCGAGAAAGTCTGCGTCAGCGCGGAGCGATCGAGGCTCAGCCGGAACTGGTGCGCCTGCAACTGATCGGCAGTGGTGTTGGCGAACACCAGGCTCTCGCCGTCTGCCAAAGCGAGGCGCAAATTCGACCCCTCCTGGCTCGCATTGGCCAGAATCTGCTGGAAGGAGGTAAACCCATAGCCGTCCAGACGAACGGTGTCGTCGAAGTTGAAATCGGTAATGAGGTCCGTGCCATTGCCGCGCGCGAACACGAAGGTGTCGGCGCCACCTGCGCCGATCAGCACATCGTTGCCGCCGCCGCCATCGAGCGTCTGGGTTCCCGAGCCGCCCTTAATGATGTTGTCCGTGTCATTGCCGAAGGCAAACCGGCCGCTGCCGGTGACGGTCAGGTTCTCGAAATTCTGCGGAAGCGTGTAGCTCATCCACGTATTTATCGTATCGACACCCTCGCCTGCCGCCTCAGAGGCCCGATTGATCCCAGAATAGAGATAGTAGATGTCGTCACCCTTGCCGCCGATCATGGTGACATTGACGGAACTGTCGCCCCACATGGAATCATTGCCGGCGGTCCCATAGAGCGTAGGCCCCGATCCGGTTGCGGAAAACCAGGCCGTCGAGCTCCCGCTGTAATAAAGCGGCTTGCCCACGGCATTCAGCACAGTTCTGCTCATCGCATCTCTCCAGGTTTGATTGGACTCCTCCTCCGCAAGGCCCAAGGGCCATGCCCTCCTCCGGCGAACCTACCACCAGCGGTGGGGCTCCACACCCCTACGTCTTTTAGGGCGTTTTGGAACAATGCTCCGATCAGCGGCGTTGTTTGGCGTTATGCGGCGTGCGGAGGGAACTATGTGCAGTGCGGAGACGCTGCCCAAAATCGCTTTGGGCGATCTTAGTATCTTGCGGTCATCGGATTTTCGTGCAGCACTCGATGCACTGGCCGTGGCCGTCTACACCACGGATGCGGACGGCTTCGTCACCTATTGCAACCCAGCCGCAGTCAGTCTCGCGGGGCGCGAGCCGGAACTCGGCCAAGACCGCTGGTGCGTTAGCTGGAAGCTTCGCCGGCCCGATGGCACACCGCTGCCGCACGACGAATGCCCGATGGCAATGGCGCTGAAAGGGCGACAGCCCATCCGGGGAGAGGAACTGGTGGCGGTTCGCCCCGACGGGTCGACCGCGTTGCTCCTCCCGCATCCGACACCGATCTTCGACGAGTCTGGTGAACTTACCGGCGCGGTCAATCTCCTCGTCGACATCACCGACCACAAGAGCGCAGAAAAGGACTCCCGCTATCTGGCCGCAATTGTCGAATCCTCGGACGACGCCATCGTCGCCAAGGATTTGAACGGCATCATTACGAGTTGGAACAAGGGTGCCGAACGGCTGTTCGGATATACGGCCGACGAAGTCGTGGGCAAGTCGATCACCATTCTCATGCCGCCGGGTTATGAGAACGAGGAGCCCAACATCCTCAGGCGCATCCGCTGCGGCGAGCGCATCGATCACTACCAGACGACGCGCCGCCGCAAAGACGGCAGTCTCGTCGATATTTCGCTGACAGTCTCGCCGGTCCGAGACGCTCTGGGGCGGATTGTCGGCGCGTCCAAGATCGCCCGCGATGTCACCGAACAACGGCGAGCCAGCGAGACGCTGGCGGCGCGTTTGCGCGAACAGGCGGCGCTCTACCGCCTCACCGAGAGGCTGCACCGGGCCCAGGACATCTCAGAGGTCTACGAGGCGGCGCTGGATGCCATTCAGGGCGCGCTCTGCTGCCACCGGGCCTCCATTCTGCTTTTCGAAAGCTCCGCAAAGATGCACTTCGTCGCCTGGCGCGGTCTTTCGGCTGAGTATCGGAACGCCGTTGACGGGCACTCTCCCTGGACCTGCGAGGAGCGGGACCCGGAGCCCATCTTCCTCCAAGACGTTGCACAAGCTGAGGCCCTGACCGCCCTTAGGCCGACCATCGAGGCGGAAGGTATCGCAGCACTCGGCTTCATCCCACTCGTCGCAGAAGGCAGGCTCATCGGCAAGTTCATGACCTATTATGATCTGCCGCATGCTTTCACCGACAACGAGATCGACCTGGCATTGACGATTGCCCGGCAGCTCGGCTTCAGCATTCAACGTATGCGAGCCGACGAGGCGCGTTGTCTTGCGGAGCAGCAGTTGCGGCGCAACGAGGCAAACGAACGGGCACGCGCCGCCGAATTGATGGCAATCATGGAGGCCGTGCCGGCCTCCATCTGGATCTCACGGACGCCCGATTGCCGTGTCATCAGCGGCAACCGAGCCGCCTATGAGCTCCTTCGGCAGCGACCCGACACGAACCTGTCGCTGTCGGCCGCGCCCGGCGAGCGCCCCGACAGCTTCCGTGTCTTCTCCATGGGAAAGATGCTATCGCCCGACGAGCTCCCGGTGCAGCGTGCGGCGCGCGGCGAGGTCGTGCCGAACTTCGAGGAAGAAGTCCGCTTCGAAGACGGGACGTCGCGTCACCTGTTCGGGAATGCGACGCCGCTGCGGGACGCCGCCGGCGACGTGATCGGCGCGGTGGCGGCATCGGTGGACATTACCGAGCGCAAGCAGGCCGAAGAAGCGCTGCAGGAGAGCGAACGCCGGCTGCAAATCGCCCTCGGCGCCGGCCGGATGGGGGCTTGGGAATGGAACATCGGCACCGGCAAGGTCGTATGGTCGCCGGGCCTCGAGGCGCTTCATCATCTCGAACCGGGAACTTTCGGTGGTACGTTTGACGATTTCAAGCGGGACATACATCCCGATGACCTTTGCCTCGTCGAACTGGAGATCGCCAGGGCGATGGAGTCCCGCCAGGATTATCATGTCGTCTACCGGATCAGGCTCCCTGACAGAAAGATCCGCTGGATGGAGGCGTTCGGGCAGTTTTCGCCTCACGGTGCCGCGAAGCCAAGCAAGCTGGCCGGCGTCTGCATGGATATCACCGAGCGCAAGGAAGCCGAGTCGCAGCGCAACCTCCTGGTCGCCGAGCTCAGCCATCGCGTCAAGAACACACTTGCAATCGTAAGCTCGATCGCGCGCCAGTCCTTCTCCACCAATCCGGATGTGCATGACGCGCATCGGTCGTTCGATGCCCGCATCAGGGCCCTGGCGCAAACGCATACGCGTCTCGCCGAAGCAAGCTGGTCAGGCGTCTCGTTGGAAACGGTGCTTTTCGACGAGTTGGCTCCCTATCATGATGACGGCAAGAACAACGTGATGCTCTCGGGCCCGCAAACGATGCTGCCGCCGAAATACGCCCTTACCCTCGGCATGGCGGCCCACGAACTAGCCACCAACGCCGCGAAGCATGGTGCGCTTTCCGCGAAGGCCGGCAGCGTCCGCATAGAATGGTCGGCGGACCGGGAATCCGATCGGCTCAAAATCCGCTGGAGCGAATCGGGCGGCCCGGTCGTCGTCGCCCCGAAACGCAACGGTTTTGGCCGCTTGCTGCTGGAACGCGTGCTGGCCTCCGACCTTGGCGGCGAAGTCCAACTCGAATTCGCGCCGCAAGGCCTGGTCTGCATGATCGATGTCCCCTACCCTCGCGAACCCTTCCCATGACAGCCACGCAGCCATGTCGGGTCTTCGTCGTCGAAGACGAATTTCTGGTGGCACTGCAAATCGAGGACGATCTGATTGCCGCCGGATATTTGGTGGTCGGCCCGTTCACCAGCCTCAGCACATCGATCGCTGCCTCGCGCGCCGAGAGGTTTGACGTGGCGACACTGGACCTCAACCTGCGCGGCGAGTTGGTCTACCCGCTCGTCGACGAGCTGCTCGAACGCCGGGTACCAGTCCTGCTTTTGACCGGCTATGCCGTGTCGGATCTGCCGGAGCGCTTTCGCTCCCTGCCGCGCCTGACCAAGCCATTCGACGGCAGCGAGCTCATCAGCAGAGTCAGAAGCCTTGTTCCCGCTGCATGAGTCCCGGTAGGAAGCTAGCGTCGAACAGTTCGCGCGCATAGCTGTCATGGGCGACGCCGTGCTGCAGTTCGTTCTTCGTCAGTTCGTCAACGAATATCCCGTCCTTCATCACAAGCACCCGATCGCACATATGGGCAACGACGGCGAGATCGTGACTGACCAGCACGAATGTCAGGCTCCGCTCCTCGCGCTGGTCCGCCAAAAGGTTGAGGACTTCGGCCTGGATCGAAACGTCGAGCGCGGAGGTCGGCTCGTCGAGCAGCAGGATCGGCGGGGAGAGGATCAGGGCTCGGGCGATCGCCACGCGCTGCCGCTGGCCGCCGGAGAGCTCGTGCGGGAAACGATTGGCGAAGTCGGCCGGTAGACCCACCTGCCGCAAGGCCTGCAGCACCCTCTGCCGATCGTCGCGATATCCCATCGCCCTCAAGGGCTCGGCAAGCGCCATGCCGATGCGGTGGCGCGGATGGAGCGAACCGTAAGGGTCCTGAAACACCATCTGCGCCAGTTTGAGCTCTTCGCGTCCGCGGACCTTTTCGACTTCGCGCCCTTCGAACCAGATGCGCCCTGTCCAGCCGCGTTCAAGCCCGGCCAGGGAACGCAGGAGCGTGGACTTGCCGCAGCCGGACTCCCCGACGATGCCGAGGGTCTCGCCCCGCGCCACCGAAAGACTGACCTCCCTCACGACGTGATGGCGGCTCTCGCCGTGGCCGAAGGCGACATCGAGCTTCTCGACCCTGATCACGCTATCTTCTCCCCGATGCTGTCGAGCGCCTGGCGGTCCATAATGGCGAGCCGCCGCACGGGATGCCGCGCGTCCGGCATGGCCGCAATGAGGGCCCGGGTGTAAGGATGCTGCGCCTTGTCCAGGCTAGTCAGTTCCTCGACGATCCGGCCGCGATACATGACGATGATCCTGTCGCAGAAGCTCGCGACCATCCGGATGTCGTGGCTGATGAGGATGAGGCCGGAATTGTTCTCGCGCACCAGTTCGTCGAGCAGAAGGAGGACGTCCTTGCGCACGCTGACGTCCAGTGCGGAGGTCGGTTCGTCGGCGATGACGAGTTTCGGCCGCGCGATCAGCATCATCGCGATCATGACGCGTTGGCCCATGCCGCCCGAGATCTGGTGCGGATATTGCCGCATCACCCGGTCGGGATCGCCGATCCGCACCCGGACCAGCATGTCGCGCGCCGCCTTGAGCGCGGCCTTGCCCTTGAGACCGAGATGCAGCCGGGCCGACTCGGCGATCTGCTTGCCGATCGGCACCACAGGGTTCAGCGAATAGCGCGGATCCTGCATGATCAGCGCCATGTCCTGCCCGCGCAGCCGGTCCATCTGCCGCTCCGTCTTGCCGAGGATCTCCTCGCCGCAGAAGGCCATCTTCCCGGCGGTCACCCCGGCCTTGGGCGGCAGGAGCCGCATGATCGCCCGGCCGGTCGTCGACTTGCCGGAGCCGGATTCGCCGACGATGCCGACGCGCTCGCGACCAACGTCGAAGCTGACATCGGTGACGGCAGCAATCGCGTCTCGGCCGAAGCGAACGTTCAGGTCGCGGATGGAAAGGATCGGCGAAGCGTCACGATCGGGCATGGCGTGGGTCCATGATGTCGCGGAGCGTATCTCCAACGACGTTGAAGGCGAGGCTCGTCAGCAGGATGGCAATGCCCGGCATCACCGCCACCCACCAGAAATCGAGCATGAACTTGCGGCCGCTCGAGATCATGGCACCCCATTCCGGCGCCGGGGGCTGGGCTCCCAGGCCGAGGAAGCCGAGCGACGCCGCCGTCAGGATGATGCCGGCCATGTTGAGCGTCAGGCGCACGATGACCGAGGGCACGCACATCGGAGCGATGTAAACGAAGAGGATCCTGAGCGGGCTCGCCCCATAGAGACGCGCGGCCGCGACATAGTCGGCATTTCGCACCACCAGCGCCTCGGCTCGGGCAAGGCGGGCGATCGGCGGCCAGGCGGTGAGCGAAATCGCGATGATCGCCGTGGAAAGGCTGGCACCGAGCGCCGCTGCGAAGGCAAGTGCCAGGATCAGCGACGGGAAGGACAGCACGATATCGGTGGCGCGCATTAGAATCGCGTCGGTCCGCCCGCCGAAGAAGCCGGAGACGATGCCGATGACCAGCCCGATCGGCCCGACAATGATCGAGACGAAGAAGATCGTCTGGATGGTGATGCGGGAGCCGTAGAGAAGACGGCTGAAGATGTCGCGCCCGAACTCGTCGGTTCCTGCGAGATGCGCGAGGCTCGGCGGTTGCAGCGCGTTCGACAGCGCTTGGGCGGTTGGATCATAGGGGGCGAACAGCGGCGCGAAGGCGGCCACCACCAGGAGCAAGCCGATAGTTGCGAAACCGACAAGACCGAGCGGCTCTTCGGCAAGCTTGCCGACGGCGCCACGGAGAGCGGAAAGCATGCGCGCCATAATGCCCGGCGAACGCAGCACCTCGGCATCGGTCTGGATCGCGTCACTCATCGCGCCACCTCGCGGGTCCGCGGATCAAGAACTGCATAGGAGATGTCCGCAATGAAGTTGAGCAGCATGAAGACGAAACCGACGATGATGGTTGCCGCCAGCACGGCGTTCATGTCCCCGATCATCAGCGCGTTCGTCATGTATTGGCCGATCCCCGGCCAGGAGAAGACGATCTCCGTCACCACAGCTCCCTCGAGAAGATTGCCATAGGAAATCGCGAGCACGGTGATGAGCTGGACGGCTATGTTCGGCAGCACATGGTGGGCGACCGTGCGGGCCGGTCCCGCACCCTTGGCACGCGCGGCGATGACGTAGTCCTGGCTCAACTGCTCCAGCGTGAAGCTGCGGGTCATGCGGGTGATGTAGGCCATCGCCATATAGGCGAGGATGGCGGCCGGCAGGATGATGTGCGAAAGGGCGTTCCAGAAAATCTCGGTTTCGCCGACCAGAAGACTGTCGACCAGGAGCATGCCGGTGACCGGTTCGACCATGCCTTCGTAGAAGACGTCAATCCGGCCCGGGCCGCCGACCCAGTTGAGCGTCGCATAGAAGATCACCAGTCCGACAATCCCGAACCAGAAGACAGGAATGGAATGGCCGACCAGAGCCACCACGCGGGCGAACTTGTCGATGAAGCTGTCCCGGAACAGCGCGGCCGCCAGTCCCAAGGGCACGCCGGCGACAGCCGAGATGATGATCGCCAGCGTCGCCAGCTCGAAGGTTGCCGGGAAAGCCTGCAGCATGTCGCTGGCGACCGAGTTGCCAGTGAGAATGGCCTGACCGAAGTCGCCCTGGAACAGGCCCTTCAGATAGATGAAGAACTGCTGGTAGAGCGGCAGGTCGAGGCCAAGCCGCACACGCATCGCCTCGTAGGCGGCCGGATCCGCCAGCTCGCCGACGATCGCGCCGACCGGATCGGCCGGCAGGACACGGCCGATGACGAAGGTGAAGCAGAGCAGGATGAACAGGCTGACAATGAGGTGCAGGACGCGCCGTGCCAGCTCGATTGCGGTGAGTTCCTTCATGGCCGTGCCCCGACGCCGTTAGTCGGATGTCTTGGTGACGCCTTCGAGGCGCGTCAGCTGGTTCGGATGACCGACGTAGTCCTTCACCCGCGCATTGACGACGATCGGCTCGAAGCGCTCGAAAAGCGGCAGCACGGCCGGCTTCAGCTCCACGAACTTTTTCTGCATCTCGACATAGAGTTCGCCGCGTTTTTTCGCGTCCGGCTCGAGCGAGGCCTTGGCCGTCAGCGCTGTCAGCTCCGGAATGTCCCAGGCCGAGCGCCAGACGAAATTACCGGCGTTGTTCGCTTCCTTCGAATTGTCCGGATTGCTGGAGAACTGTTCCATGGAGCCGAGCACGTTGGGCATGTAGGCCCCCGTTTGAGGAATGAGCAGGTCGAAATTGCGCGCCCGGTGATCGGCGATGATGTCCGAGCCGTTGCCCTGCTGGATGTCGATCTTGATCCCGACTTGCCCGAGCGACCCCTGGATGGCGGTCGCAAGGTCGATGCGCGGCGTTTGCGCAATCGTCTTCAGCGTCAGCGAAAAGCCGTCCGGATAGCCCGCCTCCGCCAGCAGCGCCTTGGCCTTCGCTGCATCGAAGTGCCAGTCTGGATTGGGGACGGCATATTCGTAATCTTCCGGCACCGGCACGTTACGGACGCGGCCATAGGGCCCCATGATCGTCTGCTCTATGCCCTTGTAGTCGATGCTGTAGGCGATCGCCTCGCGCACCTTGGAATTGGCCAGATATTCGTTGCCGGCATTCATCGACAGAACGTAGAAACCGCCGGTCGGCACCCGCTGGACCTCGAAGCCCTGCTGGCTTTCGAAGGTCTTCAGGTCCGCCGCGCTGAGTGCGCTGGCGACGTCAATGTCGCCGCGCTCGAGCATGAGGCGCTCCACCTGGCTCTCCGGCACGTGACGCACGATGACGCGACGCATATGCGGAGCGCCGCCCACATAATCCGCGTTCGCCTCGAGAATGACCATTTCATTGGGCGTCCAGCGCTTCAGCGTGAAGGGGCCGGAGCCTGCCGAATTGGTGCGCAGCCAGGCATTGCCGTAGTCGTTGTTTTCGACGTGGTTCTTGACCTCGACGCTGTCGACAACGCTCGCGACATTCATCGCCAGCCGGTAGAGCAGCAGTTCCGCGGTGGTTTCACCGGAAAGGTCGATGCGCACCGTCTTCGGGTCCACCGCTCTGACGAGCTTGTCAACATTGTCGGCCTTGTAGCCGATGCGCTTGAAATTGGCCGCCGCCGCCTGATCCATCTTGAGCAGTCGCGCCAGCGAATAGACCACATCGTCGGCCGTAACCGGGTTGCCGGAGGCGAAAGTCGCCTCGCGTAGATGGAAGGTGATGCCCTTGTCATCGATCTCCCAGCTCTCGGCGAGTTGCGGCAGGATCTTGCGGGACCTGTCCGTCTTCACCAGCCGGTCATAGAGATTGGACATGATCTCGATGGCCTTCGCTTCGGTCGCCTGCTGCGGATCGAGCGACAGAACCTGGGCAAGCGACGTGCCGATGACCAATTGGTCGTCGGGAGTTGCAGCGTTTACGCTCGGCGCAGCGAAGCCCAGGACGATTGCCGCGGCCCCTGCAATGAGGCCCTTCGAAAAATGCTTCATTGAATCTCCTCCCTGACTTAATATAGAAGACGTATTATGTCGCTCCTATGTCATATGATGACTTAGCGAAATTGTGCGGCATTGGCAAGCGCCTTACGACTGCGGGTGTGAAAAAGCAGGGTACATGACGAGGGGACGATGACGGGCGGAAGACAGCGACTGGCGCAGCAGGTGATCGATGAGTTGCGCCGGCAGATCGAAGCCGGCCGATTGAAGGAGGGCGACCAGCTGCCGACCGAGCCGCAATTGGAGGCGAACTTCGGCGTGAGCCGCACGGTGGTGCGCGAAGCGATCGCCGACTTGCGCGCCGCCGGCTATGTCCGCCCCATCCAGGGCAAGGGCGTCTTTGTCAGCGATCCCAAAGCGAACCAGCGCTTTACGCTGACCCCCGTGGAGATAAGAAGCATCCCGGAAACCCTTGAACTCCTCGAGTTCAGGCTGGCCACCGAGAGCGAGGCCGCGGCGATTGCCGCCTATCGCCGGACTGCCGAACAAGAAGCGGCCATCGCCGCCGCCAACAGAAAGATGGCTCAATTGATCGACGAGGGGAAGCCAACTGTCGAGGCCGATTTCGAATTCCACATGGCAATCGCCGCTGCCACCAACAACCGATTCTACCTGGATGTCATGCGGCAATTCGGGCCGCGCGCCATTCCCCGTAGCCAGTTCACGACGCTGCCCGAAGCCGCAGACAAGGCCTATCTGCTTAGCGTCCACGCGGAGCACGGCGAAATTCTCTCGGCCATTGAGGACCAGAATCCCGAACGTGCCAGGCAAGCGATGCGCAACCATATCATCGGCAGCCAGCGCCGCTATCGGCGTCTCGCCGAGCAATAATCCGCTCGACAGCTCTAGCAAATTCATATTATGTCATATGACATCATGGAATTAGCATGGAAGGAGGTCTGTCCGTGTATGTAGGAACGCAGGTCGCTGCCCGCGACGACGAGGATTACCGGGTCTACGCCCAGCTTGGCGTCAAGAACATCTGCGCCGACCCGCCGGGTCCACCGGCAAGCTGGACCCTGGAAGACCTTGAAAGGCACCGCGACCATGTCGAGAGCTTCGGCCTGGTGCTCGACATGGTTCAGCTTCCCCTGCCCTCGAAACCCATCGAGAAAGCCTCCTATCCCGACATCCTGCTGGCAGGACCGGAGCGCGACCGCCAGATCGACGCCGTCTGCCGCATGATCGAGAACTGCGCCCGGGCCGGCATTCCGTCGGCAAAGTACAATCTGAACCTGATCGGCATTCCCCGCAGCGAAATGGAGCGCGGCCGCGGCGGCTCGATGAACGAAGCCTTTCGCTGGGAGCGAGTCGACCAGAGCGCCGCGCCGGGACTTGCCGGCGTGCTGTCGGAGGACGAGAACTGGGAGCGCATCGACTATTTCCTGGAACGGGTCGTGCCGGTTGCGACAAGCAACCGGGTTCGCATCGCCTGCCATCCGCACGATCCCTACACGCCGCCCGGCTATCGCGGCGTGACGCGCGTTCTAGGGACGGTCGAAGGTCTGAAGAAGTTCGTACAGATGCACGAGAGCCCCTATCATGGCCTGAATTTCTGCCAGGGCTCGATCGGCGAGATGCTGGACAATCCGCGTGAGGAGATCGACGAGATCATCCGCTGGTTCGGCACGCGCGGCAAGATCTTCAACGTGCACTTCCGCAACATCAGTGGCGGCAAGCTATCTTTCATGGAAACCTTCCCCGAGGAAGGCGACATGGATATGGTGCGCTCGCTGAAGATCTATCGCGAGGTCGGATACCAATATATGGTGATGCCCGACCACGTCCCGACGATCAGCGGCCGCGACCCGACCGGCGTCGCCTTCGCCTTTTGCTACGGTTATATCGCGGCGCTCATCCAATCGCTTTCCGCCTCATAAGTTGCAAGCCGTCCCAAGCTCATTCCTAAGCGGCATTCTCGGGAACGGCTCTTCCGACCGGCAGATAGCGTCCCCTATTTTGGGGATGCACCATGCGGCGTTCCCTGCTGACACAAGCGTTCCTTCGTGATAATATGGTATCCCATAATACGTCGCGAGCGGAAAGGGAACGTCCCATGAGCGTGTCTGATCAGCCGATGCGGGTTCTTCGTCCAGAGAAGACACTTCGCGAGCTTGCGCTGGAAAAGATGCGCGACGCTATCGTCAACATGCATTTCAGGGCGGGCGAACGGCTTGTCGAGCGCGACCTGTGCGATCAGCTCGGCGTAAGCCGGACGATCGTCCGCGAAGTGCTGCGCCATCTGGAATCGGAAGGCCTTGTCGCCATCCAACCGAATCGCGGCCCGATCGTCGCCGAGACCACCCCGGAAGAAGCCCGGCAGATCTACGAAATCCGCGGCGTGCTCGAAGGCATCGCTGCCAAGGCCTGTGCCACGCAAAAGGACCCGCGCGTGGTGGCCGAGCTCGAGCGCATCCTTGCGCGCATCCGGACAGCCTATGCCGCAAATGAGCTGCCCGCGGTCCTCACCGCCACGACGGATTTCTACCGCACGCTGTTCGAAAATTCCGGACGCCATGTCGCCTGGGGTATCGTCAATTCGATCACGGCAAGGATCAATCATTTGCGGTCGATGACGATCAAGACACCCGACCGCAACAAGCAAGGGCCGGCCCAGATGCAGAAGATCATCGACGCGATCAAGGCCGGCGATGGCGCGGCGGCCTACGAGGCGGCCAACGTGCATGTCACAAATGCCGCGGCGATTGCCGAGGCGCTTCTGGCCGAGCAGCAAGGCGGGAACAGAGGATAGAGCGATAACTGAGCTGATTGGGTTGTTGCTGAGACCACCGGCTATTACGGCAGTAACATCTCGGCCCACCCGGGTTGCACCCCTCTGCCTGCCGGGCATCTCCCCCACAAGGGGGGAGATCAGCGAGCGGCGAGCTCCCCCATCCTTTTTTCTCGAAGGAGTTAACTCATCGCAGCAACAGGCCCTGGCGCACAGCGGTCCCACCTCCGCTCCCCCCTGTGAGCCCACAAGGGGATGGCCGGCTGGGCAGAGGGAGGTGTTAACACCCGCTTTCCGGAATTTCCGCCGTTTTAGCAGAAGACGTGCGCCGTCGCCGGATCGAAGCCAAGCCAGACCCTATCACCGCGGTTGAGGCTGGAAATCGCCTCATGACCGAACGGAAGGCGGACCGCCAGAGCGTCACCCTTCGCAGTCTGAGTCGCGACATGAATGTTGTTGCCGAGAAAGGTGATGTCGCTCACCGTGACGGGAACCGCGGTCGAGCCGCCCGGCGCCGATCTCGTCAGGCTCAGGCGTTCCGGTCGCAGCATCAGCGCCGCCTTGCCTCCGGCGACCGGCCGGCCATGAACCGGTACGTTTGGAATGACCGTCGCTCCGGCCAGCGCGATATCCGCCTTGCCATTTGCGGCCGTCACCAGATCGCAGGGCAGGAAATCGCTATCGCCGATGAATTCGGCGACGAAGCGGGTCGTCGGATTGGCATAGAGTTCCGGCCCCGTGCCGATCTGGTCGATGATACCCTTCGAAAAAACGGCGATCCGATCGGAGAGCCGCAGCGCCTCCTCCTGGTCATGCGTGACATAGAGGATCGTCACTTCCGTCTGCTGGTGGATGCGGCGGATCTCGTGCTGGATCTCCTCGCGCAGTTTCTTGTCCAGGGCGGAAAGCGGCTCGTCCATCAACAGCAGCGGCGGGTCGTAGGCAAGCGCGCGCGCCAGCGCGACGCGCTGCTGCTGTCCGCCGGACATCTGCGCCGGCTTGCGGTCCTCGAAGCCTTCGAGCCGCACGAGCTTCAGCATGTCGCGCACCTTGGCGTCGACCTCCGCCTTTGGAAGCCGCCTGACCTTCAGCGGGAAGGCGATGTTCTCGCCGACGGAGAGATGCGGGAACAGCGTATAGCGCTGGAACACCATGCCGATATTGCGCTTGTGCGACGGCGTCGACAGCAGCGACTTGCCGTTCAGCACGATGTCGCCGCGGGTCGGATCCTCGAAGCCGGCGAGGATATAGAGCGTCGTGCTCTTTCCCGATCCGGATGGCCCGAGAAAGGTCAGGAATTCCCCCTGCGCCACGTCGAGATTGACGTCGTGGACGGCGGTAACGGGTCCGTATTCCTTGCGGATGCCGCGGATTTGCAGGAAAGGTTTGCTCATGATTTCAATCCTTTGCGAACGAGGGCGACAAGCACCATCAAGAGCACGGTGAGCAGGATGAGAAGGGTGGAGGCGGCGGCGACGACAGGCGTCAGGTCCTGCCGCAAGGTCGCCCAGACCTTGACGGGAAGCGTCTGCAGCGTCGGGCTCGCCATGAAGATTGCGACGACCACTTCGTCCCATGAGGTGAGAAACGAGAAGATCGCCGCCGAGAAGATGCCGTGGCTGATGGCCGGCAGCGTCACGCGGATTTTCGCCTCGAATGGGGACGCACCGCACAGCACGGCGGCGTCCTCGATCGATTTGTCGAAGCCCTCGAGCGCATTGGTGATCGACAGGATCGAGAAGGGCAGCGCCAGCACCAGATGGGAAATGACGAAACCGGTCAGAGTTCCGTTGAGGCCGATTTGCAGGAAAAAGGCGTAGAGCGCCACGGCGAGAACGACGACGGGCAGGATCATCGGCGTCAGGAACAGGGCTTTCAGCGCCTCGCGAAACATGAAGCGCCCGCGCGTCAGCCCAAAGGAAGTGACGAGCCCGAGGAGGACCGAAAGAACCGTGACGATGATTGCGATCTGGAAGCTCGTCCAGGCGGACTCCAGCCAGCGCGGATCGGCGAGAAGCTCCCGGTACCATTGGAGCGTCCAGCCGGGCGGCGGAAAAATCAGCCATTGCGACGAGCCGAAGGACAGCGCCGCGATGAACAGGATGGGCAGGAGCAGGAAGGCGGCTGTCAGCACCGTGATGCCGATCAGAACCAGCTTCCACCAGCCGAGACGATCGAAATTCAGGAGCATGTCAGCGTCCTCCCATCCGGTCTGTGCCGAAGAAGCGGAGCTGCACCGCATAGAGCGCCAGGGTGACGACCAGCAGCACCAGGGCCGCAGCACCACCCATGCCCCAGTTGACGAGCGACTGGACGAATTGCGCGATGAGTTCGGCCAGCATCATGTTCGCCGTGCCGCCGAGCAGCGCCGGGGTGACAAAGTAGCCGAGCGACATGACGAAGACCATCAGCGCGCCGGCCGCCATTCCGGGCATCGCCAGCGGCAGGAGAACGCGCACGAGCGCCTGCCAGCGGTTGGCGCCGCAGAGCGCCGCCGCCTGCAGGATAGCCGGATCGATCTTCCTGATGACGCCATAGAGGGGCAGGATGACGAAGGGCAGCATGATGTAGGTCATGCCGATCGTCACGCCCGTCAGATTGTTGACGAGCGGAAGCGGTGTGTCGATGAGGCCCAGACCGACCAGCAGCTTGTTGACGACGCCGGTGCGCTGCAACAGCACCATCCAGGCATAGGTGCGCGCCAGCAGGTTGGTCCACATCGACAGAAGCAGGATGGCGAAGATCACCGAAGCGAAGCGGCTCGGCATCACCGCTAGCGCCCAGGCGACGGGAAAGCCGATGACCAGCGAGACGAAGGTGACCAGGCCGGAAACCAGGAACGTGTTCGCGAATATCTTGAGATAGGTGGAGGAGCCCAGCAGTTCGGCATAGTTTCCGAAGCCCGGCACGGGCTCCGAGACGCTGCGCGCCAACAGAATGGCGACCGGCACGACGAAAAAAAGGACCAGCAGGCCGAGCGCCGGCAAGGTCAGATCGAAGTCGGTGAGCGTCAGGCGTGCAGGGACGTTCGATCCTGCCGCCTTCGCGTCGGTGCGCGACAACATGGCTGTCTCTCCCATTAGCGGGCACGAGGGACGCTCCTCGCGCCCTCACGCCAGATCGGCGGGAAGGACGCCTGGCCCCTCCCCGCCTTTTCTATTTATTTCGCCTGCCAGGCGTACCAGCGCTCGCCGATCGCGTCGCGGTTCTCCGCCCAATAGTTCATGTCGGCATTGACCTGACTCGCCGTCTGCGCATCCGGCAGCGATTTCGCCAGTTCCGCGTCCATCAGCTTCGGGGATTCGAGATTGATGGGCGCGTAGCCGGTGGCCTTGGCGAGATCGGCTTGCGCCTGGGCAGACGTGGCGAGCGCGATGAACTGCATCGCTGCTTCCTTATTCTTCGCGCCCTTGGGCACGACGAGCGAGTCGGCGGCGGTGATGTTCTGCTCCCAGGAGGTCTCGACATTGATGCCGCTCTGCGCCAGCGCCGTCATGCGGCCGTTCCAGACACTGCCGAAGGGCGCCTCAGCGGAAGCGAGCAGCTGCTGCGACTGCGCTCCGCCAGCCCACCAGATGATGTCCGGCTTGATCGTGTCGAGCTTTTTGAAAGCGCGGTCGAGATCGAGCGGATAGAGCTTGTCGGCAGGCACGCCGTCGGCAAGCAGGGCCGCCTCGATGACACCCGGCGCCGACCACTTGTAGAAGGCGCGCTTGCCAGGGAACTTCTCCGTGTCGAAGAGATCCGCCCAAGTCTTCGGGCAGGCATCGACCGCATCCTTGTTGCAGCCGATCACGAAGGAATAATAGAAGCTGCCGACCGAATAGTCGGTGACGAAGCGCGGGTCGAGCTTAGACTTGTCGATCACCGAGAAATCCAGCTTCTCCAGCAGGCCGTTCTTGCCGGCCTGAGCGGCGTAGTCGCCCTCGACATCGACGACGTCCCAGGTGACGGCGGCCGCCTCGACCATGGCCTTGAGCTTGCCGTAGTCGGTCGGTCCGTCCTGAAGCACGTTGATGCCGGTCTTTTCGGTGAATTTCTCGGCCCAGGCGATCTTCTGCGCGTCCTGCGTCGTGCCGCCCCAGCTCGAAAAGACAAGATCCGCGGCCGTCGCCGGCATTGCTGTTGCAATTGTCGCGGCAGTGGCCGCCAAAACGAATATCTTCTTCATGTTCCCTTGCTCCGTGGTCCGGTTTTGCTTGGTTGTTCTATGACGCGCTGCCGCCTGTCGGCGAAAAGCGCGCCGCCTTCATGATCTTGTTCTCCGCGACTTCTATGATGTCGCGTATCTTGGGGAGGAACGCCCGCCAATCCGGGTCTCCCATGAGTGCAGCGCGACGCCTCTCGCGATCGTCGAGGCTCACATAGGCCCAGATGTGGACGATCTCGTTGATCGGCCCGATCTCGGAGAAGAAGTAGGCGACGAGTTCGCCGAGATGCTTCGTCTGGATGGCGATGCCCTCTTCCTCGACCACCTTCAGGTAGGCGGGAATCGCGCCGTTCTTCAGCCGATAGGTGCGGATCTCGTAGAACATCGCCGTCACCGCATCACGAAGGGATCGGGGATGGGCTCGTCCGACGTCCTGAGCCAGACGGTCTTCGTCCTTGTGTAGTCGAGGGCGGCGGCCATGCCGCCCTCGCGGCCGTGACCGGAAAGCCCGAACCCGCCGAAGGGCGCGATCGGCGACACTGCCCGGTAAGTGTTGACCCAGACGATCCCGGCGCGGATCCCCTTCATCAGGCGGTGCGCCCTGGTGAGATTCTGCGTGAAGACCCCCGCCGCTAGGCCGTAGCTGCTATTGTTGGCGAGGGCGAGCGCCTCCGCTTCCGTTTCGAAGGACAGCACCGAAAGGACGGGTCCGAAAAATTCCTCCTCGAGCGAGGGCGAGGCGCTGCCGTCGCAATCGAGAATGCTCGGCCGATAATAGTAACCGGCACCTTCGAGTGCGTTGCCGCCCGTGATCAATTTGGCGCCGGCGGCGAGCGAGCGCGCGACCAGCGCCTCGATATGGTCGCGTTGACGCCGTGTCGCGAGTGGCCCGACTTCCGTCGCCATGTCGAGCGGGCTGCCGATGCGGACCGCTTCCGCCTTTGCTTTGAGGATTTCCAGGAAGTGATCCTTGACGCTTTTCTCGACGATCAGCCGCGAACCGGCGACGCAGCTCTGGCCGGTCGCGGCAAAGATGCCTGCGACCTGGGCATTGGCCGCACTCTCGAGATCGGCGTCCGCGAAGACGATGAAGGGGGACTTTCCGCCGAGCTCGAGCGAGGTCGAGGCGAGGTTCTCTGCCGAATTGCGCACCACATGACGGGCCGTTTCCGGCCCCCCGGTAAAGGCGATATGATCCACCTTGGGGTGACGGCTGAGCGCGGCGCCGCAGGAGGGGCCGAAACCGGTGATGATGTTGACGACGCCGGCCGGAAAGCCCGCCTGGTCGATGAGCCGGGCAAATTCGAGGAGCGGCGCCGGCCCGTCCTCCGAGGCCTTCACCACCATGGTGCAGCCGGCAGCCAGGGCCGGGCCGATCTTCACCGCCGACAGGAACAGCTGGCTGTTCCAGGGCACGACCATGGCGACGATGCCGATCGGTTCGCGGCGCAGCCAGACATCCATGTCCGGCTTGTCGATCGGCAGATAGGAACCCTCGATCTTGTCGGCGATCCCGGCATAATAGCGATAATACTCGGCGACATAAGCGATCTGCGCCGAAGTCTCGCGGATGATCTTGCCCGTGTCCCGCGTCTCCAGTTCAGCAAGTTTCTGGGCGTTCTCGGCGACGAGATCGCCGAGCTTGTAGAGAAGCTTGCCTCGCTGCGTGGCGGTCAGTTTGGACCACGGCCCTTCGTAAAGAGCGTTATGCGCGGCCTCGACGGCGCGATCGACATCGGCTTCCCGCGCCTCCGGCATCTCCGCCCAGGCGGCGCCGGTCGCCGGGTCGATGCTTTCGAACCGGGCTTCGCCATCTGAAAATTCGCCACCGATGTAAGACTGGAACCGCTGCATGTGCCCTACTCCGCAAATGCCGGCATGACCTCGGCGATGAAGCGCTCGAGCGAGGCCTTCTTGCGCTCGAAGCTCATGCCCGTATCGATCCAGAAGGAATATTCGTCGTAGCCCAACGCCTCGTAGGCCTTCAGCCGAGCGATCACCTGATCGGCAGTTCCGACGGCGAGGTTCTTGCGCATCACCTCCGGTGAGACGATGGCGTTTTCCGCCATCTCCTCTTCGGTGATGGTTTCGATGAGGCCCTGTCGGATCGGCCTTTCGTTTTTGAACCAGGCAAAGAAGTAGTTGTAATAGACGCTGAGCTCCTTGGCCGCCTGCTCGAGATCGGCTTCGTCGGTGCCTACATAGGCATGCTGCAGCAGCATGATCTTCGGGCGCTCGATCTCCGGCTTCTTGGCGCAGGCCGCCTCGAAGCGCTCCATCAGGCTGGCGATCTCGCCGTCGCCGTTCCAGAGCGGCGTGACCTGCACGTTGCAGCCGTTGGCGACCGCGAATTCATGGCTGTTGGGGTCGCGCGCCGCAACCCAGATCGGCGGATGCGGCTCCTGCACGGGCTTCGGCGCCGAGGTCGTCGACGGAAACGTCCAGAACTCGCTCTCATGCGCGTAGTCGCCTTCCCAAAGCCCCTTTATGGCAGGAATGAGCTCGCGCATCCGCTGGCCGGCGCCCCAGGCGTCGAGCCCGGGGGCGAGCCGATCGTACTCGAAACTGTAGGCGCCACGGGCGATGCCGATATCGAGCCTGCCCTCGGTGATGATGTCGGTCATCGCTGCTTCGCCGGCGAGCTTGATCGGATGCCAAAATGGCGCAATCACCGTGCCGGTACCGAGCCGGACATTCTTCGTGCGGCGGGCGAGATCGGCGAGGCTGAGGAACGGATTGGGCGCGATGGTGAAACTCATGCCGTGATGCTCGCCGGTCCAGATGGCCGAGAAGCCGCCACGGTCGGCGATCTCGCAGAGCTGGATGAACTCGCGGTAGAGGCTCTCGTCCGTCTGCCCGGGGTTGAGGCGCTCGAGATGCACAAAAAGCGAGAATTTCATGGGTCAGGCCTTTCTGGCGAAGGGGTGAACCTTGCCCTGTTTCTCATCGCCGACATAAACGCCGAAATTGCCCAGCGCGCTCTCGGCTGCAAAGCGCCTCAAGAGATCGGCGGTGGCCGGATTGTCCATGTTGTCGAGCGGCAATTCCGCAAGGGGAACAAAGCGTCCGGCCTGGGTTTCGCCGGGTTCGGCGCCGGCGCGATAGACGATGTGCTGGTGACCGGTCGTCTTGTTGTCGTAGACCGAATAGAGAAAGCCGACCTCGATCGCCAATCCCGTGGTGGCCGTCAGATAGTCCTGCAGCACCGCCAGTGCCTCACCGCCCTTGAGGGCCATTTGCGGCAGGCGCCAGCGGCCGTCGGCCTCCGGAATCAGCAGGACCGCGCCGTCGCGCTCGACGACGGCGGCAATCAGCGGGGCGCCCTCGGCGGCGGCCGAGACCGCCTTGCCGGACAGGCCCGGCGTGATGTAGCTGCCGCGCGCAAAGCCGAGCCCGGCCATGGCGCCGTTCTCGAAGGCCTCCACGCGGCCGATCAGGATGGCGTGGTCGCCTGCGTCGACAATCTCGTTCAGCGAACAATCGAACCAGGCGCTGACGCCGGCCAGGATCGGCGCACCATGCGGACCGCGCTTCCATTCGACCGCCGCGAACCGATCCTCCACCGGTTTGGCAAAGGTGTTGGACACGGCTATCTGCTTTTCCGAAAGAACGTTGACCGCAAAACCATTGGCTGATGTCATCGTCGCGAAATTGCGTGAGGTCTTGGCGATGCAGACGAGCAGAAGCGGCGGGTCGATCGACACCGATGCGAAGGAGTTCGCGGTAAAACCGATCGGATTTCCGGACGCGTCGTTCGCTGTGACGACCGTCACCCCGGTCATGAATGACCCGAAAGCGTCGCGCAGTGTGCGCGGGTCCCAAGAAGCTGCTGTCATGACTTCTCCCCTTCCCTTGAGAGCCAGTCCGCGAGAATCGCATTGACCGTATCCGGCGCCGTCAGATTGACCATGTGGCGGTGCCCTTCGATGATATGCGCCCGGCCGCACGGCGCCGCGACGGCCATGGCAAGCGCCATTTCCGGCGTCGAGTTCGGGTCCTCCGAACCGGTCAGGAACAAGGCCGGACAACGCACCTGGGGCCAGCGCGCAGCGTAAACATTGTCGCCATGCGCAAAGGCATTATAGGCGGTCGCATAGCCTTCAGGGTCGACCGTCTGCAGCCAGCTTCGCGTCAACTCATAGAACGGCGCAGTTTCGCTGCCCTCGCCGAACCAGCGCTTCAGCGGCCCATCGACATCGGCCGCACGCTCGCCGATCGTCCGGGCCCGGGCGATGACGGCTGCCTTGGCATCAGCGTCGCGTAGGTAGACGCCATTGAGAAGCGCCACGCGGCGGATGCGTGCACCAAATGTGGCCGCCGCACCGCCAGCGATCAGCGCGCCCATCGAATGGCCGGCGAGATTGACGCGGTCCAGCTTCAGATCGTCAAGAAGGACGCCCAGCCAGGCGACGAAATCTTCGAGCTTCGCGTCAGCATCCAGCCTGTCGCTCTCACCATGGCCGGGCATGTCGACGGCAATGACGCGGTGCCGGGCGGACAGGGCGACAACCTGCGGCGTCCAGGCTTCGAGCCGCATGCCGACCCCGTGGATGAGGACAAGCGGTTCGCCATGACCGATCTCCACATAGGCGGTACCATGCGCCGTTCGAGCTCGCCTGGCACCGAGACCCGTGAATTCTGTTCGCTCAGATTGAAGCATCGTCGTGGTCCAGGACTACGGCGTCAAACGCCGGCCGGGTTGGCGACATCCTGCCCGAGATCCTTAAGATCCTGGTAGCGGTCGCCAATGCGGTGATGCGGACGTCCGCCCACCGAGGCGCCAAGCGCAACGACGATCTCGTTTGCCGCCGGCGCATCGGCGACGGAGGTCTGGATGGTCAGGTAGTGCGAGCGACGCCCTTCATCATTCTTGTCCATGAGCGGGATCATCAAGGCGGCGTTTGCCGGACCGCGTGTATTGCAGAAGGCGAGGTAGGATTTGGCGCCGACGGCTTGGCGGTAATGATTGCCGAAGCGCAGCGTGTGGATCAGCGCCGATGCATGCTCGACCTCGCCGTCGAGACCGACGATCGCCGATTTTCCATAAGCCTCGACCGCCTCGCCCGACCCGACCGCGTCGATGATCATCCTCGTCAGTAGTTCACCAAGAACCGGCGCAGCGGCATGAATTTCCGGCTTCAGGTTCTCGACATAGCCGGCACCGGCCCAGGGGTTCTTCACCACGGCTATGGCCGAATAGAGTTTCAGCGGCACCGGCGCAGTCTTTCCGCCTTCGATCAGCGTCGTCTCCACCTGCAGCAGCGTCTTACGGATTTCGATGGGCATCGCCGTCTCCTCAATCTCTATTACATAGTATGGGATGCCATAATACTGGCAAGTCAAGCGGCGTTTTTGAGGATGCAGAAAGGCGAGGGAATTCAGCGTCATGAAATGAAAAAACCCCGCTCGGGGGCCGAGCGGGGCTGTCGATTAACGGTATTTTTTGAAGCTTCAGCCCATCCGTTCCGAAGCGTAGGATCCCGGGCTCGGCGGGAAGACCACGACGCGGTTGCCGTTGATGAAGCAGCGGTGGTGGATATGCGCATGGACGGCCCGGGCCAGCACCTGGCTTTCGACGTCGCGGCCGATCGACACATAGTCCTCGGCCGACTGTGCATGGGTGATGCGGGCGATGTCCTGCTCGATGATCGGCCCCTCGTCGAGGTCGGCGGTGA
>NZ_NWTH01000018.1:0-137651 GCF_002531555.1 Sinorhizobium sp. BJ1 | reverse complement strand
CAACATCATCGATGGCCACGGCGGTGCGGTGGCGCAAACCGCCACCATCACCATCACCGGCGCCAACGACGCCCCGGTCAACACAGTACCAGACTCCCAGACAGTTGGCTCCAACACCGCGACCGCAATTACCGGTGTCGCCGTGGCCGATGTAGACAGGGACAATGTGACCACGACTCTCTCCGTTTCCAGCGGCAAACTGACGGTCGGAACCGAAGGCGGCTTCACCGTGAACAATAACGGCACGAACACGGTGACAATCAGCGGGACCCTTGCCCAGGTCAATGCCGCGCTGGTTACGCTGAGCTATCTCAGCAATACCAATTACAGCGGCGCCGACACGTTGACGGTGGTCACGTCGGACGGCTTGGCAAGCGATATGGATACGGTGGCGATTACGGTCAATCCGCCGACCAACCAAGCTCCGGAGGCTCCCGCCTTTGCTTTCAACCCAGGCGCGGTGAGCGGGGACGATGGCAACAAACTTCTCTTAGGCACGCTCCTTGGGACTTTCTCCGCAGGCGATCCCAATGCGGGCGACACGGTAACATACAGCTTTGCAGGTGGCACACCCAACGGTTTGAGCCTGAACGCAGCCACCGGCGAGCTCGTCGTTTCAACCGACCTCAACGGCGCTGACAAAATGTTCAGCGTTGTGGCAACAGACTCGGCCGGCAATCAGTCAACCTCGACCGGCGTGAGGCTCTGGATCGGGACCTCTGGCGTGAACTCCGTTTCGTTCATTGACAACAGTGAAACGATCATCGCCTTCGGCTTGAACCAAGTTGATACGATAACGGCCACGGGGGGATCCGGAGATGACATTTTCGTCGGCGGTGCCGGCAATGACGCGCTGAGCGGCGGCGGGGGCAACGACTGGCTTATTGGCGGCACGGGGAATGACACCCTGAACGGGGGCGCCGGAAGAGACTTGGTCGATGGCGGCGCAGGCAACAACACCCTGGCCGGCGGAGCCGGCGACGACACATTTGTTTTCCGAAATATTGGAAGTACAACGAACCATGTAGCCGATTTCGATGCGGGAACGAGCTCCACGACTGCCGATATGTTGCGCTTCGACGTGGGGACCGGAGCCAACGAATTCTCGCTCGGTAACAACAATACGACCGTGGAGAATTTTAAGGCGGGGAACAACGCAACGATCAATTTTGCCCGCACGGAGATCGCCGTGAAAACGGATGCCAGTGTGACCGATGGAGGTTCAACAAGCTTCCAGAACGCCATCAACAGCTACACCAACATTACGACGGGTGCCCTGTTCGTCTTCCACAATACGGATCTCGGCCACGCTGCGGTTTACTACGACTCCAAACCGAGCGCGGCCGGCGGCGCAGTGCTGGTGGCAGAATTCGACAACATCAAGCTGCTGGGGAGTCTCGGCAGTTTCAATGCCGGCGATTTTCTGTTGATCTAACGTCCGTCCACGATCCAGGCGGCGATCACCGAACTCGTGCCCGTCGCCTGGCCTTTCGGAGCTATTCAGCGGAGCCTCGGCCCCGCTCTATTTCATCGTTGCCACATAATCTGCAAAGGCCTCAACGAAGGCGCGCAGCCGCTCGCGGGTTTCTTCGTCGGTCAGTTGCCCTTCGCCGTCGAAAAGCGTGTCCGCATTCTGCACCATCAGCCGCTTGCCCGACCAAAGCTCGGCGCCGAGCGTCCGCATCACGGCGAGCCAGGCGTTCTGGCTGAGTATCGTGCCGAACTTGCTCGGCGAAGCGCCGGCGACTGCGAACGGCCGGCCCCGGAACACCTTGCGAATGTCGGCAGGCGGGCGGCTCAGCCAGTCGATGGCATTCTTGAAAACGCCGGGAACCGAATTGTTGTATTCCGGCGTGAAGAGAATCACACCGTCGGCGGCGATGATCTTCCGCTTCAGTGCTTCCGCCGGGGCCGGTACGCCGCTTTCGGCCTCCACATCCCCGTCATAGAGCGGAATGCCGTGCAGGGTCGCAGTCTCGAACTCGACCCCCTCAGGCGCGACTGCTTTCGCCGCGTTGAGCAGTCCGGTGTTGAAGGAGGCCTTGCGCAGGCTCCCCGATATGCCGAGAAGTTTGGACATGGATTAAGAGCATCCTCCGGTTCGTGCGGTTGCGGAGATTCCTTTTGTCATCTGAACTAGGAGCATGAAGACAAAAGGAAAGCCGGCGATCTCACCGGCTTTCGATTCTCGCGTGTCGGCCGTAGCACGCGGGCGCCACCCTATTCCAGCGGCTTTAGCCTGGCCTCGATCTGCGCCCGCTTCGGCTCCAGGAAGGGCGGCAGCGACAGGCTTTCCCCGAGCGACTCCAGCGGCTCGTCGACGGCAAAGCCGGGTCCGTCCGTTGCGATCTCGAACAGGATGCCGTTCGGCTCGCGGAAATAGAGCGACCGGAAATAGTAGCGCTCCACTTCGCCGCTAGACGGCAGATGAAAGGCCTTCAGCCTCTCCGTCCACTGGTGCAGCCTGTCGACGTCCGGCGCCCGGAAGGCGACATGGTGGACGGCGCCCGCTCCCTGCCGGGCGATCGGCAGCCCCGGCTGGACCGCGACATGGAGTTCGGCCGCCGCGCCGCCCTCGCCCATCGAGAAAACGTGCACCTCGCCATTCCCGTCCGGCGAAGGATAGTGACGCGCCTCGCGCATGTTCATGACCTGGGTGAGCACCAGCGCGGTGCTGGTGATATCCGGCACGCTGATGGTGATTGGTCCGAGGCCTTTGATCTGGTGCTCGGCCGGGACCGGGCTCCTTTCCCAGGAATGCGACGGGACAAGCGCGCCATCGTCCACCAGTCGAAACCGCTGGCCCTCGCCGTCTTCGAAATCAAGGGAGGTTCGGCCGTCGATTTCGCTGATCTCGCCTGAGGCCACATTCAGCTCGTCAAAGCGACGCTTCCACCATTCCACGCTTTGGGCATTGCCGACGCGGAGCCCGGTGCGGGAAATGCTGTGCGTGCCGCGCCCCTCCGGTCCGACCGGCCAATCGAAGAAGGTCAGATCCGTGCCGGGCGTCGCCTTCCCGTCGGCGTAGAAGAGGTGGTAGGCGGTGGTGTCGTCCTGGTTGACAGTCTTCTTGACGAGCCGAAGCCCCAGCGTCTTGGTGTAAAAGCGCAGGTTTTCCGGCGCGTTCGCGGTGATGGCCGTGAGATGGTGGATACCTGTCAGTTGCAAGCTCATGGATGCCTCCTGGGGCTTTCGGTTGAGCTGAATATCGGCCTCCAGCCATGCGTCCCACAAGTGGAGACGCAGAAACAGATTGTTCCCCGACAGCGATCGACCGGGATCAGACCCCTTTGAGGTCCCTGAGATAGGTATTCTCTGCGCGCGAAATGGCAAAGGCCTGCGGATCGATTTCAGCGTAAATCAACGTCTCATCGGCAGAATTGGCTTTCGCCATGACCTGCCCATCGGGCGACGCAATGCATGAAAGACCGGCGAAGGAGAACATTGCGTCGGAGCCGCAATGGTTGACATAGGCGACGAACACCTGGTTCTCGAAGGCGCGCGTCTGGATCATGTGATCGGTTATGAACGTGCCCGACCAGCCGGCCGGCAGCGCCGTCGGCACCAGCACGACATCGGCGCCGGCGGATGCCAGCCGGCGGACATTTTCCGGGAATTCGACGTCGTAGCAGATCAGCATGCCGCAGCGGACACCCCGATGCTCGAAGAGCCGCGTCGAGGGCTGCTCCGGCGTGAAAAGCGACCGTTCGTAATCGCCATAGAGATGCGATTTGCGATAGACCGTCGGCTCGGCGTCGCCGTCCAGATGGACGGCGCTGTTGTAGACCGCCGCTCCTTCGCGCTCGGCAAAGCCGGCGATAATGGCGATGCCCGCGTCGCGGGAGATCCGCCGCAACGCTTGCACAATCGAGCCTTCGGCCAGTTGCGCCAGCGCACGGATATCGTCGCCCGCGCCGTAGCCGGTAATCCCGAGTTCGGGTGTCACCAGCAATGTCGCCCCCTTGGCCGTGGCCTCCGCGGCAGCTCCCTCGATACGGGCGAGATTGGCGGCGATATCGCCGCCGACGCTTTTCATCTGCAGTGCCGCGAGCTTCATCATTTTTGATCGGATGCCATGGCGCCGAGCAGCTTCGGCAAGTCGCCGAAGCGAGCGACGAGACTGAAGATGACCGCCGCCGTCGATACGAAGAGCACCGTCACCGAGGCCATGGTCGGCGTATACCCATAGCGGAGCGCGTTGAAGATCTTGATCGGCAGCGTCTCCATCGTGAAGCCGACCGTCATATAGGCGACGATATATTCGTTGAGCGAGAGCACGAAGGCAAAGGCGTAGCCGGAGACGATATAGGGCAGGATCAGCGGCAGCACGATCGTGCGGAAGATGGTGCGCTCGTCGGCGCCCATCGTTGCGGCGGCCTCCACCAGCGAGCGATCGATCGAGGTGAAGCCGAGCGACAGCGTCACCAGCGGCAAGGTCACGAAGAAGATCGCGTGACTGACCACCGCCGTCCAGGGCTGGCCGTAGAAGCCCGCGGTCGCCCAGAAGGTCAGGAGCCCGAGCGCCGTGATGACCGGCGGCAGCGTGAAGGGCGCGACGCCAAGGAGCTGGAAGATATTCGCCCACGGCGCCACACGTCGCCACAGGAACCAGGCGAGCGGCAGCGCAATTGCCACGGCGAGCGCCGCCGAGAGTACCGCAAGCGTCACCGAGGCAAGGAGCGCGTTTCGCCACTCGGGGTTGACAAAGATTTCCCCGTACCAGGAGGTCGAAAAGCCCTGCGGCGGAAAGGCCAGCGTCTGCTTCTGATTGACCGAGACGCCGGCGACGACGATCAGCGGCAGCGCCAGGAAAAGGGCGATCAGGAAGAAGTAGAACTTGCGGAAAAAGGACGTCATGCCGCCTCTCCTCTGCGTCCGGCGATCACCGTCAGCGCCACCAGTCCAAGCGTCACCAGCACGAGGAACACGGCCATCGCAGCGGCAAAGGGCATGTTCGACTGGTAGATCGCCTGGTCGGTGATCAGCACCGAGAGCGTCCAGTGCTGCGGCCGGCCGAGAAGCTGCGGCAGCAGATAGGAGCCGAGCGCGAAGATGAAGACCATGATCAGCGTCGCGACGATGGTGTTCCTGAGCGCGGGCACGACGACGGTGAAGAAGGCCTTGAGCGGCGAGGCGCCAAGCGTTCGGGCCGCTTCGGTCAACGTCGGGTCGAGCCGCACGAGCGCCGGGAACAAGACCAGCACCGTATAGGGAAAAGCCTGGTAGACCATGCCGGTCAGCACCGCCGCAAAACTCGGCGTCAGTGCCTTCGCCTCGCCCATCAGGCCGAGCGCGACGAGGATATTGGTGATGCCGGCGGTGCGCGAGAAGAGCGTCGACCAGGCAAAGCCGATGATGACCTCGGAAAGCGAGAGGATCGAGAGAAGCGCGACCAGCCAGACGATCTGCACGCTTCGTGCCATGCGCGTCAGCAGATAGGTGAACGGCAGAGCCAAGACCACGCAACAAATGGCGACGGCGATCGCCATCATCAGCGAGAATCCGAGCACGCCGCCGAAGAAGGCCGAAAGGAAGCGCGCGTAATTGTCCAAGACGAAGGCCGGCGTATAGAAGCCGCCCTGCTGGCGCTGGAAGAAACTGACGGCAATCATCGTGCCGAAGGGCACGACGAAGAAGATGGTGAGCATGGCCGCGGGGAAGAGGAGCGGCGAGTAGTCGGCGAATGTCTGGGGCGGTTCGCGTCTCATTTGCGCAGCACCACGCAGACATCTGGCGTCAGCGCCACCCCGACCTCTTGGCCGACCCTCACCTCCGGCCGGGCTCGCGGCGTCGAAACGGCGACGATCTGGCGGCCGGCAACGTCGACAAAGGTCTCGATCGTGCCGCCAAGGTCGCGTACGAAGTTAACCGTGCCGGTCAACGCGCCGGCGCCGGGTGCGGTCAGGTGCACGTCCTCCGGCCGGATCGAGATCGTCGCCTTGGCCGCCCCGGGCGGCAATTGCAGGCCCGGCACCGGCTGGCCGAGCACCGTCACATGGTTCCGCGCGTCCGATTCCGCTTCGATCAGATTGGTCTGGCCGATGAAGTCGGCAACGAAGCTGTCGGCCGGCCGGCGATAGATTTCGATCGGCGAGGCCGCCTGGCGGATTTCGCCGCCGCTCATGACGACGACCGTGTCGGCCATGGTCATCGCCTCGCGCTGGTCATGGGTAACGACTATCGTCGTGATGCCGAGCTTCTGCTGCAATTGCCGAAGCTCCACCTGCATCGCCTCGCGCAGCTTCGCGTCGAGCGCCGAAAGCGGCTCATCGAGCAGGAAGAGCTTCGGCGAGATCGCGAGCGCCCGGGCGATCGCGACACGCTGGCGCTGCCCACCAGACAATTTGGAGATCGGGCGGTCCGCAAAGCCGGAAAGATGGATCATCGACAGGAGTTCCTCGACCCGCTTTCTCTGGTCCTCCTTCGGCGCGCCGCGTATGCGCAAGGGATAGGCGATGTTTTCGCCGACCGTCAGATGCGGAAAGAGCGCCAGCGACTGGAACACCATGCCGAGATTGCGCTTGTGCGTCGGCACACGGGTGATGTCCTCGCCATCGAGCCGGATGGCGCCGGAGGTCGGCAGGTCGAGTCCTGCGATCATCCGCAGGAGGGTCGTCTTGCCGCAGCCCGAAGGGCCGAGCATGCAGACGAACGTGCCATGCGGCACCGTTAGATCGACGTCGTTGACGGCCTTGAAGGCCCCGAATTCCTTGACGACGTTCTGAAGGGCAAGTCCCGACATATGTTCCCCGCTTTGGCGCTTCATGCGCAGATGCTGCGATGCCAGCGCCTATCCGAGCGCCACGGTCGCAGCAGCATTCGAGTTTCGGCATAGGTTATCCCTAAACCGCACGCGGTTTAAGGGATTATGCACTGAGCCATGCAGCCGTTCAAAGGACTACAGCGCACGGCGCTGTAGTCCGCCCCGGTCAACGGGCGGACGCTCGCGATCATCAGCCGACGATCAGTTCCGTCCATTTCTGGTTCAGCCAATCCGACTTGGTCTGGTAGAGGTCGTAGCGCGGGACGATCGGCTCGATATCGGACGACACTGCGGCAAACTCCTTGTCCGTCAGGTCGGTCGACTCGCGCTTGACCGTTGGCGAGGTGCCGACCTTGCGCGACAGCGTCGCCTGGACGGCAGGCTGGCACATATAGTCGATGAAGATATGCGCCTCCTCCGACTTCTGCGAGACGCGTGACAGTGCCCAGCAGCCGGAATCCTGGATGCCGCCTTCCTTGGGGAAGGTGGAACGAACTGGGTGACCGTCGGCCGCGGCCAAGCCCGTAACGTCGTGGTAATACTGGCCCATCGGGATTTCGCCCGACTTCAGCGCCTGCTCGAACTGCGCCTCGTCGCGGTACCAGAGACGGACATTCGGCTTCACTTCGGCAAGCTTCTCGAACGCCTTCAGGATGCCTTCCTCGGTGTCGAGCGCATTGGTGCCACCCATGTGGGTCTTGGCGGTCACCTCGAGCAGGAAGGAGTTCGAAACCAGCGCCAGCAGGCCGAGCTTGTCGGCGTTCGCCGGATCCCAGAGGGCCGTCCAGGAGGTCGGCGCTTCCTTGTAGACATTGGTGTTGGTGACGAGCGTGATGTACCAGGAGACGGCCCCGACGCCGGCAACGCGGCCGTCCGGATATTTGTTGACGAAGCGATCGAGGAGGTTCGAGGCGTCCTTGATCTTCGCCATGTCGATCGGCGTCCAGAGCTCGGTTGCCTGACCTTTGAGCATCGCGACCTGCGACATCATCGAAACATCTGCCGGTGCCTGCCCTGCACGGGCGGCCTGCTCAAGCTGGACCAGCCAGGCCTCACCGGTCGGTTCGGCGATTGACTCGACCGCAATGCCCGTCGCCTTGGTGAACTCCGGGAAGATGTTCTTGTCGAAGGAGTCCTTGAAGTAACCGCCATAAACGCCGACCTTGAGCGACTTGTCCTGGGCTCTCAGCACCGCGGGCATTGCCAGCATCGATGCACCGGCAAGTCCCGCCCCCAGCAGTGTGCGGCGCTTGATCGAACTGATGTTCATTGCACGTCTCCTTTGTTTTGGCGGCTACCGCCGCGTTCCCTGTTCTCGTTGAAATCTTATGGCATTCCGGTGGAATAATACTCTTTCCCGGGCTCTTTGGCGCGGGCTGACGGCCGCTTCACCCTTTGCCGATGACGGTCGGGCTGAAGACCATCAGGCTGAGGATTTCGAAGAGCACCTGGGCGCCCGCATGGGCGGTGTTCGTGGTCGCATCGTATTGCGGCGCGACCTCGACCACGTCGCCGCCGACGAGATTGACGCCCTTCAGACCGCGGATCAGTTCAAGCACCTCACGGGTCGTCAGGCCGCCGACCTCCGGCGTGCCGGTGCCTGGCGCGAAACTCGGGTCAAGGCTGTCGATGTCGAAGGACAGATAGGCCGGGCCATCGCCGACGATCTTCTTGGCTTTCTCGATGATCGCCGGAATGCCGAGACCAGTGACTTCCTCCGCATGGATCACAGTCATGCCGGACTCGTAGGAAAACTCCCAGAGATATTCGGCTGAGCCGCGGATGCCGATCTGGACAACGCGGGTAGGGTCGAGCACGCCGTCGAGAACGGCATTGCGGAACGGGCCGCCGTGATGGAACTTGGTGAGGTCATAGGCGCCGCCGGTGTCGCAATGGGCGTCGATATGGATCATACCAACCGGCCGCTTCTTGCCGACCGCCTTCAGGATCGGATGAGTGATCGAGTGGTCGCCGCCGACCGAAAGCGGCACGACGCCCGCATCGACGATCTGGTTCATGCGCTTTTCGATGTCTTCGTGGCTGAGTTCCAGCCGATAGCGGCTTTGGAAGGCAACGTCGCCGATATCCGCGACACGCAGATCGTGAACGGGCGCGCAGCCCAGCACGTGGTTAAACGGTCCAATGCGCTCGATCGCTCGCAGTGCCCGCGGTCCGAAGCGGGACCCCGGGCGGTTGGTGACGCCGAGGTCCATCGGTATGCCGACGATCCCTACCTGCAGATTGCCGAAGTCCGGGTTGTCGGCATCGACTGGCATGTAGGGCGCGGTCAGAAAAGTGGGGATGCCGGAATAGGGCGCGAGCCGCGTGCCGCTTTTCGTGAAGATCTTGTCCGCGACCTTGCGGAAGGCCGGGTCGAAGAGTTCTCCGCCATGGCTTTCGCCATATTTCGCCTTCAATTCGCTGAGCTTCTTCTCGTCCCAGACCATGCGCCGGAGCCTCCCATGTCTGTCGCCGGGGATCAAAGCGTCGCGAAGCCGATCGCAACTGGCGGTTTCGCCGGCGGGCCGGCGCGATCATGTTCCCCAGGCTTTTGCCCTTGTTGGAACCTATTAGGTGACAAATCCTCTGGAAAATCAATTGACATTGTTATAGCGTTTCGTGTGAGAAAAACTCACATTGCTAAGACCCTTCGGAGCCTCACGTGTCGAGCCGCCTGCCCCCCTTGAACCCGCTGCGCGCCTTCGAGGCGACCGCCCGGCGCGGCTCGGTTTCCGCGGCGGCCCGCGAGCTCAACGTCACCCATGGCGCCATCAGCCATCAGATCCGCGCGCTCGAACTTTCCTTCAACGCGCCGCTCTTCGAGCGCGGCGGCAAGCGGCTGAGGTTGACGCCACAGGGGGCGCTGCTGCTGCCGGCCGTCACCCATGCCTTTGCAGAGATCGCCGCCGCAACGGCGGCGATGACCCGGCCGGCGACAAGTGGCGAGCTCAGGATCACCTGTGTTCCGGCACTGCTCTCGTTCTGGATGATCCCGCGCCTGCATCAGTTTACCGAGCAATTTCCCGACGTGCAGCTGACGCTGGTCGCCTCCAACGACGAGGCACATCTCCACTTTCCGGACGTCGATGTCTGCCTCCTCTATGGCGATGGCAATTGGGGAGACTGCTGGGTCAGGCTCTGGAGCCGGCTGGAGCTGTTTCCCGTGGTCAGCCCGACGCTCCTCAACATGCGGCCGCTGCGCTCGATCCGGGATCTGCGCGACCATGTGATGCTGCATGGCGATGACGGCCGCGAGTGGAACACTTGGCTGGCCGCCGCCGACGCGACCGACCTTCAGCGCGGCCGCCAACACTTCATGAGCGACGCACGGCTGTCGACCGAAGCCGCACTCCACAATCAGGGCGTGGCGCTCGGCGATACCATCACCGCCGGCAGCCTGATCGCCCGCGGCGAATTGATCGCGCCATTCGACCTGACAGTGCCGGCCAACGACGCTTTTTTCGTCGCCTGCCGCAACGAGGTGCGCGCCGCACCGATCGTCCGCGTCTTCATCGACTGGCTGTTTGCGGCGCTCGAGAGCGATCCGATGCCGGAGCTTCAGACCTCCGCCCGCACGATCATCCGCTCC
This sequence comes from Sinorhizobium sp. BJ1, assembly GCF_002531555.1. Lineage (NCBI taxonomy): Bacteria > Pseudomonadati > Pseudomonadota > Alphaproteobacteria > Hyphomicrobiales > Rhizobiaceae > Sinorhizobium > Sinorhizobium sp. BJ1. Next base: position 127,299 of record NZ_NWTH01000018.1, on the reverse strand, counting down.
CGCATATCCAGACCGGAAGATAACGATCGCAAGTCGGCAGCGGGCAGCTTTCAACCAGTTTCGTCACCCCGCAGCCGGCGCGTGGAAAGCCCGCAAAAGCGCAAGACCAAGTCATAAAGCAGGCGCCACAGGCGCCGCTCGCCAACAACAGGAAACGCTCGATGCCCCACCTCAATCCGCTCATCGCAAAGCTCTCGCCGCCGCCGGTCCCCTCGGTGCTGGCCTGGGCGAAGGCCTATGACGGGGCAAAGGGGCCGCTGATCGACCTCTCGCAGGCGGTTCCCGGCTATCCCGCCCATCCGGATATGCTCAAATGGCTTGGCGAGGCGGCCGCCTCGCCTGCCTATACCGGCTATGGCCCGATCGAAGGCGAGACCGAACTGCGCAGCGCCTATGCAGACCAGGTGGCGGCGCTCTACGGTGCCCCAATTACCAGCGACAACATTCACATCACCTCCGGCTGCAACCAGGCCTTCATCTGTGCCGCCATGGCGATCGCAAGCGCCGGCGAGACGGTGCTGATGACCAATCCCTATTACTTCAACCAGGAAACGACGTTGGCGATGCTCGGCATCAATGTCGAGCTCGCACCGTGCGATGCCGGCGCCGGCTTCCTGCCCGAAGTCGAGACCATCGCCGCAGCACTTCGGCCGGGCGTTCGCGCGCTCGTCCTCGTCTCCCCGAACAATCCGACTGGCGCCGTCTACCCGGCCGATCTGCTCCAGCGCATCTACGACGCCTGCCGGGCGAACGGCACCTGGCTCATCCTCGACGAGACGTATCGCGACTTCCTGTCCGACGCCACGGTCGCACCGCATCGCCTGCTCCAGACCAAGGGCTGGCAGGACGGCTTCATAGGCCTCTACAGCTTCTCCAAGTCCTTCTGCATCCCCGGCCACCGGCTCGGCGCGATCACTGCCGGGCAGGCGGTCGTCGAGCAGGTGACGAAGATCATGGACAACCTGCAGATCTGCGCGCCGCGCTCGGCCCAGGCCGCCGTCGCCAAGGCCATCCCGGCGCTCACCGACTGGCGGCTCGCCAACCGCGCCGAGATCACCGCCCGCGCCAACGCGCTGAAGGACGTGATGGGCCGCCTGCCGCAATGGAAGCTGCAGGCGGTCGGCGCCTATTTCGCCTATGTCCGCCACCCGTTCCGCGACATCGACTCGCAATTCGTCGCCGAGAAGCTGGCAAAGCTTGCCGGCGTCGTCTGCCTGCCGGGCGATTATTTCGGCGCGGGCCAGGAAAGCTATCTGCGCTTTGCCTTCGCCAATGCCGATGTGCCGACGATCAGAAAGCTGGAAGAGCGGCTCGCGGGATTTGAACTGCCGGGCATCTGATGCATGTCGCCCAAAGGTGTGCAGCGGTTTTGGGACGACGACATGCGTTGAAACAAACCTAAAGCGCGGCGTCGCGCTTTAGGTAGATTTAACCGCGGCGGGCGATCAGGATGCCGATGAGCACGATCGCGCCGCCGGTTGCCTGCATGAGACCCACAGGCTCGCTCAGCAACACCCAGGCGAGCACCGCAGCCACGACCGGCTGCACGAGCAGCGTCAGCGATGAAAAGGCCGGCGGCAGATAGGCGAGCGCATAGGTGATCGCCACCTGCCCGCCGGCGTGGCTGACGAAGGCGAGACCGACGAGCATCGCCCAGCCGAAGGCGCTCGGCGGAAACAGCGCCGGCTCGGTCAGCAGCGTCATCGGCAATATGCAGAGGGCCGCCGACGCGGTGCTCCAGATCATGATGCGGTTGGTGCTGAAGCGGCTGCGCAGTTGCCCGATCGCAAGAATATAGCCCGCATAGAACATGGCGGCGACTATCGCGATACCATCGCCGGCCAGGTCGCCGCCGCCAAGGGCGGCGGGCCCGCCCTTCAGAACCACGACACCCACGATGGCCGTGGCTAGGCCCGCTCCGAAAATTCCGCTCACGGGAGAGCGGAACAAGGCCCAGCCCGCAAGCGTCACGAACACTGGCGCAAGATTGGCCAGCAGCGTCGCGTTTGCCACAGACGTCATGGTGAGGGAGAGGTGCCACGCCCCGAGGTCGATGGCGAGGAAGACGCCCGGCAGGATGAGCAGAGCATAGTCGGACAAGCGCTCCGGGCGCCGGTCGGCGGCCGCATCCTTGCGAAGCCACGACCAAGCAAGAAGCGGGATCAGCGCCAGTGCCACACGCCAGAAGGCCGTCGCCATCGGCCCCACTTCCGAAAGCCTGACGAAAATCGGCGATCCGGCTATGGCGACACCGCCGACGAGCAGTGCGGCCATGGCCAGGGACTGTTGGGAGGAGGCGGAACTGACGGCTTGGTTCACGGCGATATCCGAAGGCTGGGAAGGAGCGCCTTGAGGGCGCCGCTACGCCAGCTATCAGAACGTCGGATCGGACAACAGCCTGAATTCGCCAAAAAGGCGATCATCGGCGGCCGCCGCACGAAAAGTTGTAGCCGCCAAGCTCCAAACGGCGCTCAGGCCGCGTCCGGCAGATGCACCGTCTTCACCTCGAGGAAGTCCTCGAGGCCGAAGGTGCCACCCTCGCGGCCGTTGCCCGACTGTTTGTAGCCGCCGAACGGGCTCCCGTAGCGATGCGGTCCGCCATTGATATGCACCATGCCGGCGCGCAGCCGCGCCGCGACCCGTTCGGCGCGCTCCTGGTCGCCGGTCTGCACATAGGCAGCAAGCCCGTAGCTCGTGTCGTTGGCGATTGCGATCGATTCCTCCTCCGTGTCAAAGGGGATGATCGACAGCACCGGCCCGAATACCTCCTCGCGGGCGATCCGCATCGAGTTGTCGACATCGGCGAAGATCGTCGGTTTGACGAAATAACCGGTGTCGAAGCCTTCCGGCTTGCCGGCGCCGCCGACGACGAGGCGCGCACCCTCGGCAATACCCGCCTCGATCAGCGCCTGCACCCGCTCGTACTGGATGTGGCTGACGAGCGGACCGATATGGGCGCCTTCCTTGGTCGGGTCGCCGACCGTCGCCTCCCGGCCGACGCGCCTTGCGATCGCGACCACATCTTCATAGACGCTGCGCTCCACCAGCATACGGGTCGGCGCATCGCAGGACTGACCGGAATTGTTGAAGCATTCGAGGACGCTGGCGGTCACCCTCGCATCGAGATCGGCATCGGCGAAGACGATATTCGGCGACTTGCCGCCAAGTTCCAGCGTGACGCGCTTGACCGTATCGGCGGCATCCTTGCTGACGGCGATGCCGGCGCGCGTCGAGCCGGTGAACGACATCATGTCGATGTCCTTGTGCTTCGATAGTGCTGCGCCCGCGTGAACACCGTCGCCATTCACGAGATTGAAGACGCCGCGCGGGAAACCCGCCTCGTCGATCATCTCCGCATAAAGCATGGCATTGAGCGGCGTGAACTCACTCGGTTTCAAAACGCAGGTGCAGCCGGTCGCCAACGCCGGCACCACCTTGAGAGCAATCTGGTTGATGGGCCAGTTCCACGGGGTAATCAAGCCGCAGACGCCGATCGGCTCGCGCATCAGCGTGTCGCCGTTCGGCAGCTTTTCGCGCAGCTTCAGTCGCTTCAGCGCGTCGATGTAGCCCTCAAGGTGGCCGACGCCGACATCGGCCTGTTGCTCCCGGCTCATGGTTTTCGGCGCGCCGAGTTCCGCGGTGATCGTGTCGGCCATCTCGTCGTAGCGGCGTTTGTAGATCGCCAGCAGCTTTTCGAGGAGCGCCAACCGCTCCTCCAAGCTGGTCCGGCTGTAGCTCGCAAAGGCTTTCTTGGCGGCCGCAACGGCGCGACCGATATCGACTGCCGTTCCGAGGGAGATGGCGGCGATCGGCTTTTCGGTCGCAGGATTGAGCACGTAGAGGTCGTTCTGTGCTGCCGGTTCGACCCACTCGCCGTTGATGTAGAACTTGCGTTTGTCGAGCATGTGCTCTCTCCCTCCCGTCAAAGTGTGGTTTCCCGGCGGACCGGACGCCGGATGGTCGCCGGGGCGGTCGGTGCACGATGAGCGCGGAGCGACTTCCGATACTCTCGCGACGACGTTCACCGTACACGAGTCTTGGAGTCGATCTACGAGTCGATCTGCGCATCGAGTTGCGTGGCCGAGGCACGCTACGACGCAGCGATACGCCCTGCAAGGGGTGCGATGTCGCGTTTGCGAGCCCGTTAATGGCGTCATGGGAGACGGTGGCGCAGTGGGCCCCGACTGAGTGCAAAAGACTTCGGGGAGAAGTCCGGGCGCCGTCAGATGGCGCCGATGACGACGGCCGAAAGGAAGCTGAACGCCGCCACGATGGCGATCGTGTGGGGGATGAGATTGACTGGCAAGCGCCTGGTGGATTGCGTCACATGGAACGCGTAGCGGGAGTGGGTCATCGCCTTTGTCGCGTTCATTTTATCTCTCCGCTGCTGGCGTTGGCCTATACTCCTGTTCTCCTATATTCTCGATTAAGTTTGTAGATATTATTTTCCGCGGATCGCCCAAGGCGGGAAAAATCCGTTCCCGGACTGCGCCGTCAGTGCGGCTCGCGGTCGCGTTCCTGCAGATGGCGCGACCACGTCTCGCTGAACCAGGGGGTCAGCAGCGACACCTCGGCGGTGCGATGCGACCGACTGAGCCGGCCGTCGACCTCGACGGAGGTCCAGACGGTGAAGTGGGTCAGCCGATGCTTGCCGAAGGTCTGAATCAACGGGACGTCTGCTGCATCTCGGCCGCGAGCGACGGGAATCCGGCCGGCCCGCCGCGCGTTGTTCTTGGCATCGAACGTGTACCAGCGGTCGCCGAGGAACACCTCGAACCAGGCGTTGAAATCCATCGGCGCCGGGCTGTCGGGGACCCCGATGTCGGCCATGTAGCCGTGGACGTAGCGGGCCGGCATGTTCATGCAGCGGCAGAGAGCGACCGCAAGGTGGGCGTAGTCGCGGCTGACGCCCAGCCGATCCTCATGCGCTTCGAGCGCCGTGCGCATCGCCTGCGCATAGCCGTAGCTGAAGACCAGCCGGTCATGCACATAGTCGCAGATGGCCTGCACCCGTTGCCAGCCCGCCGGAACGTCGCCGAAGAGCCGCCAGGCAAGCGCGCTCAGGCGATCGGTCTCGCAATAGCGGCTGGCGCATAGATAGGGCAGCAAATTGGGAGGCAGCCTTTCCACCGGCAACGCCTCGGCCAGAGGATCCGAGACGTCGAGCCGGCCGTCATCGCTGATCACCGCGTCGTAGCTAAGCCTGGTGTCACCTTCGGGCAGAACCATGCGCATGCAGCTGTTCCCATGCGGGTCGGTGATCTCCTCCATCGGAACGAGCGGCGAAGCGACGGGACCTCGCTCCCGCACAATCGCATCCCGCCGTTCCTTGGCGACGGACAAAAACGTCATCATCGGCGTCGCATGCGGACAATCGATGCCAATCTCATAACCGAAGCGGATGAACATGTTCGACCTCCCCGACTGCGATTTTCGTGACACTGACGCTCCGCGCCGCGAGCGCCGGCAGCCCTCCAGCGGCGGCATCGCGGGTCAGCGGCCCGTTCGAAGCTCAGTCCCGCAATTTTCTTCTGTTGAGATCCACGCGAATGACAAAATCTGTGCTCCCGTCCGGCGCACATATCAGCGGACGATCGAGCCGTCCGCGGCCGAAATACTAGCGCATCATCGCAGAGAGCGGTATCGATTTGAAGAAAGAACCCGCACCCACCACCCCGGTATCGGCAGCAGAACTACCAACCGACGGCATTCTTGAAAGAATACCACCAGGAACCGATCGTCGAATACTGCGCCCGGAACATCCGGCCGCCCGGGAAGGGATACCAGGGAAGCTTCTCGAACATGTCGAAGCGCGACTGGTCGCCGTCGATCGCCTCCGCAAGGGTACGGCCGAAAAGATGCGATCCGGTCACCCCATGACCGCTATAGCCGTGGGCGAAATAGGTGTTGGAGCCGATCCGGCCCATCTGCGGCACGCGCGTGAAGGAGAGCGCGAAGTTGCCGCTCCAGGCATAGTCGATCTTCACGCCCTTGAGGCGCGGGAAGACCTTTTCGAGATTGGGCCTGAGTTTCGCCACCACGTCGGCCGGATCGGTGCCGCCATAGACCGTGCCGCCGCCGAAGATCATCCGCTTGTCGGCCGAAAGCCGGAAATAGTCGAGGATGTAGCGCACGTCCTCGACGCACATATCGCTCGGGATCAGCGTCTCGGCGAGCTCTTCGCCGAGTGGTGCCGTGGTGATCATCTGCGTCGAGACCGGCATGACGCGCGAAACGAGCTCGGGCACCGCGTCACCAAGATAGGCATTGCCGCAGAGCACCACGATGCGCGCTGAAACTTCGCCCTCCCTGGTATGGACGGTCGGCCGCGCCGCCTTGCGATCGACTCGGGTTACCGGCGACATCTCATAGATGGTGCCGCCGAGGCTCTCGAAGGCGCGCGCCTCGCCGAGCACCAGATTGAGGGGGTGCATATGGCCGCCGGTGATGTCGAGCATGCCGCCGCAATAGGCTTCGGAATTTACGAGCTTGCGCAGCGCCTCCCGGTCGAGCAGCAGGTGGTCGTCCATCCCGTATTTGCGCCAGAGCGCCTGCTTGGCCTCGAGTTCCTTCATATGGGCGCCGGTATAGGCGGCATAGATGTTGCCGGATTTCAGGTCGCAGTCGATCCGAAATCGGCTGACGATCCGGCGAATGATCCGCCCGCCTTCCTGGACAAGGCCGCCGATGAAGCGGGCCGCATCCTCTCCGAAGCGACGCTGGATGGACGCCAGGCTGGCATTGAGGCCGTTGACGATCTGGCCGCCGTTGCGTCCGGAGGCGCCCCAACCCACCTGGGCGCCCTCGACCACGGTGACCCTGTAACCTTTCTCGGCGAGATGAATGGCCGTCGACAGGCCGGTATAGCCGGCGCCGACGACGCAGATGTCGGTGTCGACCCGCCCTTCGAGATTGACCGGCGTGCGGATGATGTTGCGGGTGGCGGCGTAGTAGCTCGCCGGATGGCTGCCGTCGCCGGCATAGGACTTCGTGACGCTCACCCTATGGATTCCTGCGTGTCGTGAGGCCTTTGTCAGCAGCAGGCATATCGCAATTCTTGCCGCTTGACCATGCGGCGCCGCGGCTGCATATTGCTCAGATGTCAGACCAATTTGGAGCTTGCGGATGCCCGAGCCGGAGAAAGCGATGCTGCTGCCCCTGCCCCCGGTGGATCGGGTGCAGCAGGTGATTTCCGCTCTCGCCGACTATGTTCAGCGATCGGGCTTAAGACCTGGCGATCGGCTGCCGGCCGAGCGCGAATTGATGGCGGCGCTCGCCGTCGGCCGATCCACGGTGCGTGAAGTCATCAGCCATTTTCAGGCGCTCGGCGTCGTCGAAGCGCGCAAGGGCAGCGGCACCTATCTGTTGCGCGCCATTTCCGGTGCGACGATCCACATGCCGCTGACGCTCGACACCCGCCATCTTCGCGACGCCCTGCTGCAGACACTCGAGGTCCGGCGCGGCATCGAAGTCGAGGCCGGCATGGTCGCCGCCCGCCGTCGCACCGAAAGCGACCTCGTCAACATCGAAACGAAGCTCGATGAGATGGAGCGCGTTCACCTTGCCAAGGGCACCTCCGGACCGGAGGACCTCGCCTTCCACCTGGCAATCTACGACGCGACGCACAATCCGCTCTTCCGCCAATTGCTCGAGCAGATGCGCGAGGCCTTCGAGCGCTTCTGGGAAAAACCCTTCGACCGCCCGGACTTCGCGCGGCGGTCGTTTCCCTATCATCGAACCCTCTTCGACGCGATCGCCTCGCAGGATCCGGATTCCGCCCGGGAAGAGACGTTGAAAATCCTCGCCGTCGTCGAGGAAGACATCAAGGAAATGTCCCAATGAATGACGGCCTCGATCCGTTCGATAGAGCCTCGCTGATCACCGCCCATGACGAGGGCCATGCCTTCGACGCCGTCGTTCCGCCGATCGTCCAGACCTCGCTGTTCACCTTCAAGGACTATGACGAGATGATCGCCTCCTACCGGGGCGAGCGCGTCCGGCCGATCTATACCCGCGGCCTCAATCCGACGGTCCGGCTGTTCGAGGAGATGCTGGCGAACCTGGAGGGCGCCGAGGATGCCATCGGCTTTGCCAGCGGCATGTCGGCGATCTCCTCCACCGTGCTGTCCTTCGTCGAGCCGGGCGACCGCATCGTTGCCGTGAAGCATCTCTATCCCGATGCGTTCCGGCTGTTCGGCACGCATCTGAAGCGCATGCGCGTCGAAGTGACCTATGTCGATGGGCGCGACGAGGAGGCGGTTGCCAAGGCCCTCCCCGGCGCCAAGCTCTTCTACATGGAGAGCCCGACGAGTTGGGTCATGGACACGCATGACGTGGCAGCCCTCGCGGGGCTCGCCAAATCTGAGGACATCGTCACCGTCATCGACAACAGCTGGGCGAGCCCGGTGTTCCAGCAGCCGATTTCGCTCGGTGTCGATCTGGTCATCCACTCGGCCTCGAAATATCTAAGTGGCCATAGCGATGTCGTCGCCGGTGTCGTTGCAGGATCGAAGGAACTGATCGGCCGCATCCGGTCCGAAGCCTATCCCTATCTCGGCGGCAAGCTCTCGCCCTTCGACGCCTGGCTGTTGATCCGCGGACTTCGCACCCTGCCGATCCGGATGAAGGCGCATGAGCGTTCGGCGCTCGCGGTCGCCCGCCGTCTGCAGGAGCATCCGCTGGTCGAAACGGTCTGCCATCCGGGCCTCGGCAATCACCTGCCGCCGGGGCTATTCGGCACGTCCGGCCTGTTCTCCTTCATCTTTCGCGAGGGCGTCGACGTGCGCCACTTCGCCGATCATCTGCAATTCTTCAAGCTCGGCGTGTCCTGGGGCGGCCACGAAAGCCTCATCGTGCCGGGCAAAGTCGTTCTGGCGCAGAAAGCCCAACCCAATTCCGCGGCCGCCTTCGGCATTTCTCCGCGGTCGGTACGGCTCCATGTCGGCCTGGAGGGAACGGAGGCCCTCTGGAGCGATCTCGAAGCGGCGCTCGACGCCGCTTCATCAGGCTGACAAGGCGGGATGAGGCAAAGTGCAAGCGTTTTCCGCCCGCATCCCGCGCTTAAGACAATCGATCAACCGTCAAGAAAAGAGGGAACAAAAATGAGGAAGCTTATCACGGCCACCCTGCTCGCCACGTTGATGGCCGGCAGCGCACTTGCCGATACCAAGCTGAAGCTCGTCGAGGTCATCACCAGCCCCGAGCGCACCGAAACGCTGAAGTCGATCGTCGCCAAATTCGAGGCGGCGAATCCCGGCACCACCGTCGAGATCATCTCGCTGCCCTGGGGCGAAGCCTTCCAGAAATTCGCCACAATGGTCTCGGCCGGCGAAATCCCGGACGTGATGGAGATGCCGGATACCTGGCTGTCGCTTTACGCCAATAACGGCATGCTCGAGAGCCTCGAGCCCTACCTCGCCAAATGGGAGCATACGCCGGGCCTCACCGAGCGCGCGCTGGAACTCGGCCGCGACGTCAACGACACCGCCTATATGCTGCCCTACGGCTTCTATCTCCGGGCGATGTTCTACAACAAGAAATTGCTCTCCGAAGCGGGCGTCGGCGAGCCGCCGAAGACGTTGGACGACTTCGTCAAAGCGTCCGAAGCGGTCTCCAAGCTGCCGGGGAAATACGGCTACTGCCTGCGCGGCGGTCCGGGCGGCCTCAATGGCTGGGTGATGTTCGGCGCCACCATGGCCGGTGACAACAAGTTCTTCAACGAGGACGGCACCTCGACCATGAACAGCGAAGGCTGGATCAAGGGCCTGACATGGGTCATCGATCTCTACAGGAAGGGGCTCGCGCCGAAGGATAGCGTCAACTGGGGCTTCAACGAAATCGTTGCCGGCTTCTATAGCGGCACCTGTGCCTTCCTCGACCAGGACCCGGATGCGCTGATCGCCATTGCCCAGCGCATGAAGCCGGAGGACTTCGGCGTCACCACCATGCCGAAGGGCCCGAGCGGCAAGGCCTTCACAACGATCGGCTTCGCCGGCTGGTCGATGCTCGCCGCAAGCCAGAACAAGGACCTCTCCTGGAAACTCATCGAAACGCTCGAAGGTCCGGAAGGCAACATCGAGTGGAACAAGCGCACCGGGGCGCTGCCGGTCCACAAGTCGGCCGAGAAGGACCCCTTCTACGCGAGCCCGCAATTCAAGGGCTGGTTCGATGAACTTGCCGACAAGGACGTCGTGCTGACCGTCATGCCAACCTACCTCGAGGAATTCGCCTTCTTCAAGGATTCGCTGGCGATCAAGACGACCCAGGAAGCGCTGCTCGGCGACATCACGCCGGAAGAACTCGCCAATCAGTGGGCCGATTACCTGACCAAGGCGCAGCAGAAACACCTGGCGAACAAGAAGTAAGATCGGCACCGGCGGTGGTTCGCGCCCCCGCCGGTCCAACTAAGAACGACAAGCAGGCACGCCGATCGATAACGGCGGTCAAAAAGGGGAAATTTCGACCGATGGCCTATGCCGCACGCCATGATGGCCTGCCTGCAATTCGTCCGCCGCTGATGAGGCGCATCGCGGATGCCTCCGCGCCTTATCTTTACAGCGCACCGGCACTGATCCTGATCGTCGCTGTCATGCTCGTCCCACTCGTGCTCGGCGTCTCCTATGCCTTCCGCGACATCCAGCTCCTTAATCCTTTCTCGGGTGCTTTCGTCGGGCTCGATCATTTCCGGGCGCTGTCGCAGGATCAGGCATTTTTCCGCTCGCTGCGCAATACCCTCTGGTGGACAGGTGCGTCCGTCCTCCTTCAGTTTGCCTTCGGCCTAGTCCTGGCTCTGCTGCTCGACAAGCCGTTTCGCGGCCGCGCCATCGCCCAGGCGCTCGTTTTCCTGCCCTGGGCGGTGCCGAGCTTCCTTGCCGGCCTCAACTGGGCCTGGCTCTTCAATCCCGTCGTCGGCCCGTTGCCGCACTGGCTCTACGCGCTCGGGCTGATGAGCCAGCCGGCCAACATCCTCTCCGATCCGCAGCTCGCCATGTGGGGGCCGATTATCGCCAATATCTGGTGGGGCATTCCCTTTTTCGCGATCACCCTGCTGGCCGCGCTGCAGGCGATCCCGCGCGACCTCTACGAAGCGGCGAGCATCGACGGAGCCGGAGCCTTCCAGCGCTTTCTATCGATCACGCTTCCCTTCCTGGCGCCGACGATCGCCATCACCATCCTCTTGCGCACCGTCTGGATTTCGAATTTCGCCGATCTCATCATCGTCATGACCAATGGCGGCCCGGCCGACCGCACGCAGATCGTTGCGAGCTACATTTTCACTCAGGCATTCAAGCGGCTCGATTTTGGCTACGCCTCGGCGATCGCCCTGGTGCTCCTGGCGCTGCTGCTGGCCTATTCGCTGCTGATCGTCATTCTGAGACAGTGGCTGTTGAGCAAGGATTGAACCGTTGCGCGCCAAATCAGCCCTCCTCACCGTCGCGCACCGCATGGCCATCCTCGCCTATATCGCCTTTGCGCTCTTTCCGCTCTTCTGGCTGCTCAAGGTGGCGGTGACGCCCAACGACCTGCTCTATTCCGAAGGCATCCGCCTCTGGCCGTCGCGCGCCAGCCTCGACCATTTCGATTTCGTGCTGAGGCATAGCGCCTTCCCGGTCTTCTTCCGCAACAGCCTGATCGTCTCCGGGTCGACGGCAATCGTCGTGACGATCCTTGCCTCGCTTTCCGGCTATGCGCTGTCGCGCTTCCGCTTCCGCGGTAAATACTGGCTGGTGACGCTGATGCTGCTAACGCAGATGTTTCCGCTGGTGATGCTCGTCGCGCCGATCTTTAAGATCCTTTCGCCGCTCGGGCTGACCAACAGCCTGACCGGCCTCGTCATCGTCTACAGCGCCTTCAACGTGCCGTTCGCCACCTTCCTGATGCAGTCGTTCTTCGACGGCATTCCCAAGGATCTGGAAGAGGCGGCGATGATCGACGGCGCCACGCAGTTCGTCGCCTTCCGCCAGATCATCCTGCCGTTGACGCTGCCGGGCATCGCCGCCACGCTCGGCTTCGTCTTCACCGCCGCCTGGAGCGAATTGCTCTTCTCGCTGATGCTGATCTCCGGCAACGAGCAGGCGACGTTCCCGGTTGGGCTTCTGTCCTTCGTCTCGAAATTCTCGGTCGACTTCGGTCAGATGATGGCCGCCGGCGTGCTGGCACTGATCCCGGCCTGCCTCTTTTTCCTGCTCATTCAACGCTATCTCGTCCAGGGCCTCACGGCCGGCGCGGTGAAAGGCTGATTACCCATGGCTTCCATCGACATCGCCAACATCCAGAAATCCTACGGCATCCACCCGGTCTTGCATGATGTCGACCTCAAGATCCGCGATGGCGAATTCGTCGTGCTCGTCGGCCCGTCCGGCTGCGGCAAGTCGACACTGCTGCGGATGATCGCCGGGCTCGAAAGCGTGACCGCCGGCGAGATCCGCATTGCCGGCAAGCGGGTCAATGAGCTTGCGCCGAAGGACCGCGACATCGCCATGGTCTTCCAGTCCTATGCGCTTTATCCGCATATGTCGGTCGAAAAGAACATGAGCTACAGCCTCAGGCTTCGCAAGACGCCGAAGGAGAGGATCGCAACGGTGGTAACGGGTGCGGCTGCCAAGCTGGGCCTCGACCCCCTGCTGGAGCGCCGACCGAGAGCGCTATCCGGCGGCCAGCGGCAGCGCGTCGCCATGGGCCGCGCTATCGTGCGGCAGCCGAAAGCCTTCCTTTTCGACGAGCCGCTCTCCAACCTCGATGCCCGCCTGCGCGAGCAGATGCGCGCCGAGATCAAGAAGCTGCACAAGGATCTCGGCGCCACCTCCATTTACGTGACGCATGATCAGATCGAGGCGATGACGCTTGCCAACCGCATCGTCGCCATGAATGCCGGCGTCGTTCAGCAGGTCGGCAGCCCCCTCGACCTCTATGATCGCCCCGCCAATCTCTTCGTCGCTGGTTTCATCGGATCGCCCGGCATGAACTTTTTCGCGGGCGCCTATCATGCCGGCGAAAGGCCGTTGTTCGAGATTGCCGACGAAATTAGCATTCCGCTCGACTCGCCCGCACCGGTTGCGAACAATGCCAAGGCGACGCTCGGCATCCGCCCGGAGCACATCGTGCTTGCCGGGCATGGGCCGGAGACACTGCTTGCGACCGTCGATCTGGTCGAGCCGACCGGCTTCGGCATCATCCTGCATCTCTCGCTCGGCCGCGCGGGCTTCAAGGCATTCACCAATGATCGCTCGTTTTTGACGGCCTCCGGTACGATCCCGGTCCACTTTCCCGCGCACAATCTGCATTTCTTCGACGGCGAGGGTAACCGCGTCTGACGCAGCGTCGGCACGGCGGCGGGGAGAGGCCCGCCCCGACCGCCTACCCGGAAGGAGCAATTGACTTCTTTCCGGCGAGGACTAGCTTCTTTTCTGTCGCAAGTATCAACCGCCCCGGTGCGCCATTCCTTTAAGTGAAGCAAAAACCGCCAAAGCCATGATTTGACGACACTCTTCCTTGCGCCGCGCCGGGCGAAACTGGGGAAGTATGATGCGAATTGCTGTTGTTGCCCTATCTTTTTCGGCACTCTTTCTCTGTCCGGTTGCCGGCCATGCCCAGGAGGGCGATGCTGACGCCGGAGCCACCGTCTTCAAGAAATGCACCGCCTGCCACGTCGTCGACAAGGACCAGAACAAGGTCGGGCCGTCGCTCATGGGTGTCATCGGCAGGACTGCCGGCACTCATGCGGACTTTAAGTATTCACAAGCCATGGTCGAGGCGGGTAAGGGCGGGCTCGTCTGGGACGAGGCGACTTTGAGCGACTATCTCCGCAATCCGAAGGCGAAGATCAAAGGCACAAAAATGGTCTTTCCCGGGCTCAAGAAGGACGAGGAGATCGCCAACGTGATCGCCTATCTCAAGCAACACCCCAAATAGGAGCATCCCTCGGGAAGAGGGATTTTCACGTCTTTCCGATGATTTGCCAGTATTATCCGTTCGTGCAATAATTCTGATCGGAACGCTGCGGATTGTGTATTCGTCTCACGGCTGATCACGGCGGGGAGGGACAGAAAATGGCGGTTGTAGTGGCTCTGGTTCTGTTGGCCGCCGGATCAGTGTTGTTCCATTTGTTGAGTCCTTGGTGGTGGACCCCTATCGCCTCCAACTGGAATTACATCGACAATACCATCATCATAACCTTCTGGATCACCGGCATTGCCTTTACCGCCGTGGTCCTGTTCATGGCCTATTGCGTTCTGCGGTTTCGCCATCGACCCGGCAACACTGCCGCCTATGAACCCGAAAACAGGAAACTCGAAGGCTGGCTGGCAACGAGCACCACGCTTGGCGTCGCCGCGATGTTGGCGCCCGGTCTGTTCGTCTGGAACCAGTTCATCACCGTCCCGCATGGCGCTTCCGAAGTGGAGGTGATCGGCCAGCAATGGCTCTGGAGCTTCCGGCTTCCCGGCGCCGACGGGCGGCTAGGCACGAGCGAGACACGCGACATCACCCCCGAAAACACGCTCGGCCTCAACCGGAATGACGCAGCCAGCCTCGACGATCTGATCATCGAGGGCGGCGAGCTTCACCTTCCCATCGGCAAGCCGGTCAAGGTGCTGCTCCGCTCCGTCGATGTCCTGCACGACTTCTACGTGCCGGAATTCCGCGCCAAGATGGATATGATCCCTGGCATGGTGACCTATTTCTGGCTCACCCCGACGCGCACGGGAACCTTCGAAATCCTTTGCGCGGAGCTCTGCGGCGTCGGCCACCCGCAGATGCGGGGTACCGTCGTCGTCGACACCGAAGAAGACTATCAGGCCTGGCTCGCCGAGCAGCAGAGTTTTTCGCAACTATCCGCATCGTCCGAAACAAGCCCGGCGGCGACCGCGATCACCGCCGCAGCAGCGCAGTAAGGGGGCGCCGCTGAGTAGCAAACCTGGGAGGACATATGATGGTCGACGTCCGGTCCGGTATTGGCGAGGCGCTTCCGCCTCCCGAAGTCGAGGATGTTGAACTGTATCATCCGCATAGCTGGTGGACGCGCTACGTCTTCAGCCAGGATGCGAAGATCATCGCTATTCAATATGCGACGACGGCGATCGCCATTGGCATGGTGGCGCTGGTGCTCTCCTGGCTGATGCGCCTGCAGCTCGGCTTTCCGGGCACATTTGAACTGATCGACGCCGAGGCCTACTACCAGTACATCACCATGCACGGCATGATCATGGTGATCTACCTGTTGACCGCGCTCTTCCTCGGCGGCTTCGGCAATTACCTCATTCCGCTGATGGTCGGCGCCCGGGATATGGTGTTCCCCTACGCCAACATGCTCAGCTACTGGATCTACCTGCTCGCCGTGCTGGTCCTGGTCGCCAGCTTCTTCGCCCCCGGCGGGCCGACCGGCGCCGGCTGGACCCTCTATCCGCCGCAGGCGGTTCTCTCCGGCACACCGGGCGGCAAGGATTGGGGCATCATCCTGATGCTCTCGTCGCTGATCATCTTCATCATCGGCTTCACCATGGGCGGTCTCAACTATGTCGTCACCGTGCTCCAGGGCCGCGCGCGCGGCATGACGCTGATGCGCCTGCCGCTGACCGTCTGGGGCATCTTCACGGCGACGGTAATGGCGCTGCTCGCCTTCCCCGCCCTTTTCGTCGCCTGCGTCATGATGCTCTTCGACCGGCTGCTCGGCACAAGCTTCTTCATGCCGGCGATCGTCGAAATGGGCGAACAGCTGCAACATGGCGGCGGCAGTCCGATCCTCTTCCAGCACCTCTTCTGGTTCTTCGGCCACCCTGAGGTTTATATCGTCGCCCTGCCCGCCTTCGGCATCGTGTCCGATCTCATCAGCACTCATGCGCGCAAGAACATCTTCGGCTACCGCATGATGGTCTGGGCGATCGTCATCATCGGCGGCCTCTCCTTCATCGTCTGGGCCCACCACATGTATGTCAGCGGGATGAACCCCTATTTCGGTTTCTTCTTCGCCACCACGACGCTGATCATCGCGGTACCGACGGCGATCAAGGTCTACAACTGGGTGCTCACCCTCTGGCGCGGCAACATCCACCTGACCCTGCCGATGCTCTTCGCGCTCGCCTTCATCGTCACCTTCGTCAATGGCGGATTGACGGGGCTCTTCCTCGGCAATGTCGTCGTCGACGTGCCGCTCTCCGACACCATGTTCGTCGTCGCGCATTTCCACATGGTCATGGGCGTTGCGCCGATCATGGTCATCTTCGGCGCGATCTATCACTGGTACCCGAAGATCACCGGACGCATGCTCAACGAAGTGCTCGGCCAGATTCACTTCTGGGTCACCTTCATCGGCGCCTATGCGATCTTCTTTCCGATGCACTATGTGGGTCTCGTCGGCGTGCCGCGCCGCTACTACGAACTGGGAGAGATGGCGTTCGTGGCGGACTCCGTCCACACCCTCAACGCCTTCATCAGCGTCATGGCGCTGGTCGTCGGCGCAGCGCAGATCGTCTTCCTCTTCAATCTCGCCTGGAGCGTGCGGCACGGCCGGGAGGCCGGCGGCAATCCCTGGCGGGCGACGACGCTCGAGTGGCAGACGCCCGAAACGCCGCCATCACACGGCAACTGGGGTAAGGAACTGCCCGTCGTCTATCGCTGGGCCTACGATTACAGCGTCCCGGGTGCGCCCGAGGATTTCATCCCGCAGAACCAGGCGACGCCGGGCCTCGTCACCCATGAGGCGGCCTCATGAGCGTCGCTCTAATCTTCCTCATGCTAGTCGCTGCCGTCATCGTCTGGTGGCTCGCCCAGCAGCGGCTGGCGTCGCGTCCCTGGCTCGAGGTCGGTCATGTCTACGACCGCCGGAGCGGCGCGCCGTTGCCGGCTTCAAAAATCGGTCTGGGCGTCTTCCTCGGCGTCGTCGGCGCGCTGTTCTCGCTTGCCATCAGCGCCTATTTCATGCGTATGACTTCCTCCGACTGGGGGTCGTTGCCCCTGCCCGGCCTCCTCTGGGTCAACACGGGCATACTTGCCGTCGGCAGCGTTACCCTACACAGGGCAAAGGTGGAGGCGGGGCGGCGCGATGACGAGGCCACCCGAACCGACCTGCTTGCCGCCCTGGCGGCAGGTCTCGCCTTCCTCGTGGGGCAACTTTTCGCCTGGCGCGAGCTGACCTCTGCCGGTTACCTTCTCGCCGGAAATCCCGCCAACAGCTTCTTCTATCTGCTGACCGGCATGCACGGCCTGCACATTGTCGGCGGGCTTGTCGCGCTCGGCCGGCTCACGGTCCGCGCCTGGGGCGGGCCGCTGGACCGCAGAATGCGCCTGACGGTCGAGCTCTGCGCCATCTACTGGCATTTCATGCTGTTCGTCTGGCTGGTGCTCTTCGCGCTCTTTTCCGGCTGGGCCAGCGACGTCGTCGATTTCTGCCGCCAACTGCTGACATAGGAACCGCTGACAATGTCTGCCCCGATCAAGACCCCCGCAGCAGAAACGCTTCCCCACCGGGCCGGTCTGGCTGGGCTGGCGTCGGACTGGGCCTCGGACCAACGCACCTTCAAGAACGTCTCCTGGGGAAAGGCGATGATGTGGATCTTTCTCTTGAGCGACACCTTCGTCTTCGGCTGCTTCCTGCTCGCCTACATGGCGGCGCGCATGTCCACGACCGTTCCCTGGCCGAATCCGAGCGAGGTCTTCGCCCTTGAGATTGCCGGAACGCATATGCCGCTGATCCTGATTGCGATCATGACCTTCGTTCTCATCTCCTCGAGCGGCACCATGGCAATGGCCGTCAACTGCGGCTATCGCCGCGATCGGAGGAAGACCGCAATTCTCATGCTGGTCACGGCGCTATTCGGCGCCACCTTTGTGGGCATGCAGGCATTCGAGTGGTCGAAGCTGATCGCCGAAGGCGTGCGTCCCTGGGGCAATCCCTGGGGAGCGGCGCAATTCGGCTCCTCCTTCTTCATGATTACCGGTTTTCACGGCACCCATGTCACGTTCGGCGTGATCTTCCTGCTGATCGTGGCGCGCAAGGTCTGGCGCGGTGATTTCGACACGGAGCGGCGCGGCTTCTTCACCAGCCGCAAGGGCCGCTACGAGATCGTCGAGATCACCGGTCTCTACTGGCACTTCGTCGATCTGGTCTGGGTTTTCATCTTCGCATTCTTCTATCTCTGGTGAGGAGGGCACCATGGCTCATGCCGAGGCACGTGCCGCACAACATGTGGCACAGGCGGAACACCAACAGCACCCGATCAAGCTCTACCTCCTGGTCTGGGGGCTGCTGTTCGTGCTCAGCGCCTTTTCCTACCTGGTCGATTATTTCGGTCTGCAGGGATATCTGCGCTGGTCGCTGATCCTGATCTTCATGATGCTGAAGGCGGGGCTGATCGTCGCGGTGTTCATGCATATGGCCTGGGAGCGGCTCGCGCTGACCTACGCTATCCTGCTGCCGCCACTGCTGGTCCTCGTGTTCGTGGCGCTGATGGTATCGGAGTCGAACTACATTCTTTTCACACGCCTCGCCTTCTTCGGCACCGGGCCTTGACCAGGAAACAGAGGCTGTCGCGCGCTCGATGCCTTCCTTCTGTCAAAGGCGAACGGGAAAAGAAAAGAGGGCGTTCCTGACCAGCGCAGACGGCTTGAGCTGCGTGAAAGCGGGTCAAATCACTGATTCTTACGTGAGTGACTGAAAATTCATCGCCATGCGGTAGCAGTTTCGGTGGCACTCACTTGCAGATTAAATCGGCAAAAACTATTTACTAAGTAAGAAATAATAAACGTCCGTTCCTTGTGCGCGCCATCCGGCACGTGCGCGACGGACACTATCCGAGTCCCACAATGCTTACGAAAAAAGGCAAGTACGGATTGAAGGCGCTTGTTGATCTGGCGCGCCTTGGTCCTGGAGAAACCGCGTTCGTGACGGAGATTGCGACACGCAACAATATCCCGAAAAAGTTCCTCGACACGATCCTCCTGGAATTGCGCAACACCGGCATCCTGCGCTCGAAGAAAGGTCCCAACGGCGGCTATTCTTTGTCGAAGCCCGCCTCGGAGATAATGATCGGCCAGGTCATTCGCGCGCTTGACGGGCCACTCGCTCCCATCCGCTGTGCGAGCCGGACGGCCTTCGAGGCGTGCGACGATTGCAACGATCCGGTCGGCTGTCAGGTGCGCCTCTCGATGACCGAGGTTCGAGACGCGATCGCCACCATCCTCGACAATATGACGCTCGCGCAGTTCGTCTCCAAGGAGCGGGCGAAGACCGTCGAGGAAGCGCTTATCGCCGGCGAATAGGCTGACCTCAGCCTATGAATAGCGTGCGCCCGAGCTCTGCGAGCAGGTGCCCGGTGCCGCGCGTTCCTTCCAGCGGAAAGGCGATCTCGATCGCGGTGGCAACTCTGGCCACCTCCACGACGCCAGCCGGCGTGGCGTTCACCTGCGCGAGGTCGAGGGCGGTCGAAGCCCGATCGATCAGGGCCGCCAATGTCTCGATCTCGACCTGGAATCGCCCGATCCGCTCGTCCCACGGCCGGTCGCCCGACGGACGGCCGGCGCGCCACAAGTTCAAATTGCCTGCCAGTTGCCGGCGCTTCTCTCCGAGGACGGTTGCGGCATGCAGGATCGTTCCGAGCGATCGCGCAAGGACCAGCGCATCGCGGTTGAGGGCAAGCACCGAGTCAGCCGGCACATGCACCCTATCAAGGCGATACAGTGCCGGCTCGCCAACACGGACCACATCGGCGTCGGTGCTGCCACGCTGGATGAGCAAGAGGCTCGTCGCCTCGGCGTCGTTTAGCGCAAGAATGGCGAACCAATCCGGCTCGCCGAGATTGGCAGCCTCGAGAGCACCGATCAATTTGAGGCCGATACCATCGTGGACGTAGCGATGTTTTGTGCCCTGATCGCTCGGGCCCGCTGCCGACAACCTCTCACCCGTTGCCACATGCGAATAGATACTGCGCCGCTGTTCCTCGCTGCCGCCATTGCGGACCAGTTCGAGGGCGCGGAAGTGGTCGACAAGCGCACCGGCCGCAGCCGGCTGCACTTCGGCGATCTGCGACACGGCCTGAGCGATCAATCCGTTCGATACGTCAGCGCCATCGAAATCGGAGGGAATCGAGATCGCCAGCAGGCCGGACCGCACGAGGGCGTCTGTCAGGACAGCCGCGGGAGCATCGGCGCCGAGCGCCACAACCTCGCCGGCCGCCGTCAATACCTCCTCGTCGGATGATATTCGAAGCGGCACCGGTCGAAGACGCTCATGCAGATGCGTAATGGATCCCATCTCATGCATCCCTACTGATGCTGGCTCAGCCAGACCGGTAAATGGGCAGAGGCCGCGTACACTGCTCGCCATTCCGCCTTAGAGAACCGGGAACAATCCCCAGAACAGAGCCTGCTGGCGCGCCTGTTCCTCGTCGCTCCGGTCGACCGCGGCGGCCTTTTTCTCTTTGGCTGCTTTCTCGGGCGCGCTCTTCGCGCGGGTATGTTCGCGCCAGGCTGCGAATAGATCGAAGGAAAAGTTCACCATACCGAGCGGCATTCGGCATTCCTCCTGTTGGACCCTTCATGAGCCGGCGCGCAGTGTCGCCGCATTCGGCCCATTCGTCAATAATTTCCATATAAACTATACAGTACCCCCTGGGGATTCCTTCGTCCATCTCTAACCGGAAAGCGCAAAATAACGGCCTTCGCGGTAGATCAGGGACCCGCCCCCACCGGCGCGGATGCCGACCACACGCCCGAGCACGATCACGTGGCTGTGCCGCACGATGGCTTCCTCCACCTCGCAGTCGACGGCCGCCACCGCATCCTGAAGGACCGGCGCGCCGCTGGCAAGGCGGGTCCATTCGGCGCCGCGGTAGCGATCGGGTCCCTTAAGCCCGCCGCGACCGGCGAACTGGTTGGCAAGCACTTCGTGGTGGGCGCCGGCGATATTGACGCAGAAATGGCCGAAGCGTTCGACGACCGGCCAGGTCGAGGACGTGCCATTGAGGGACACGAGCATCCGCGGCGGCTCGACGGAAAGGGCGGTCGCCGACGTGACGGTGGCGCCGGTCCGCGCCTCGCCCTCTCCTGCGGTTATGATGCTGACGCCGCCGCCCAAGGAGCGCAAGGCCGCCTTCAAACCGTCCGCATCGGCCGGCCGGTTCATGGAACGGCTGGTCGCTCCCTCGACATCGAAGGCACCTCCTGAAGGCTGAACCGACATCCCGTTTCTCCTCTTCTCGGCAAAATCCAGGGCTTCCCGATTGGTAACAGCGGCGGGTCGGCCCCCATAGACATCCAATTTCTTTGTCTATATAGTTTATAGAAAATATATCCACCGCATGCCGCAAGGAACACTTCGAAGCCGCCCGTCGAGCCGAAAGGAGATCGGAATGCTGAGAATAACCCTGCCGTTGCAGAACGACGTCGCGCCGGTACCGACCATCAGCCGAGTCGCTATTATCGGCGGAGGCTTCACCGGAGCCACGATCGCCCGCCTTCTCGCGCTGCACGGGCAATACTGCCCTCACGAGATCGTCGTCTTCGAGCCCCGCACCGATCTCGGCGGCGGCTTGGCCTATGATACCGATGATCCGTCGCTGCGCCTCAATGTCGCGGCCCACCGAATGCGGGCGGTGCCGGGCGATCCGCAAGCCTTTGTCCGTTGGCTGTCCCGCTCGGGTCGACTTGAGCGGGACCCGGGTGCCGTGGCGAATGGGGCGATCTATGCGCGAAGAGCCGATTTCGCGGCGTTCATGGCCGGACAGCTCCAGCCCGTTCTCGACAGCGGAACCGTCCGGCATGTGCGCGAGCGCGTCGAGCGCATTTGCCGCCGGTACGGCCGCTGGCAGATCGAGGCAGATGGGGGCGCATCGTTGCAGGCCGATGTCGTCGTGATCGCGACCGGCCATCCGCCGCCGATGCCGCCAGGCGAGCTTGTCTGCCATCTTCGCGATGATCCTCGCTTCATACGGGACCTTTCGCGGCCTGGTGCGCTCCAGGCGATAGGGCAGGACGACAAAGTCTTCGTCGTCGGTGCCGGCCTGACGGCGCTCGACGCCACGGCAGCATTGCGCCATCGCCGGCATCGCGCCGCAATCACGCTCCTTTCGCGAACAGGACATCTGCCGCAGCCCCAGGCCGCTGGCGACTTCGCGCCGCATGGCGACTTCCTTATCGGCGTTCCGAACACCGCCCTTTCGCTTCTCAAGCAGGTGCGCTTCGCCCTCAAGGAGGTGACGGAAGGTGGCCTGCCCTGGCAGAGCGTCTTCGAGGCCTTGCGACATCAGGGACAGGGCATCTGGCGAACATTACCGCTTGATGAACAGCGCCGCGTCCTCCGTCATCTTCGCCGGCGCTTTGAAGCGCATCGGTTTCGCATGTCGCCGCAGATCGCCGAACTTGTCGACAGCGAAAGGTCGGCGGGCCGCCTCCGGACCTGTGCGGGACGGATCATTGCCGTCCGGCCCGGCCCGGCGGAAATCGCCATCGACATTGCGGTGAAGCCGCACGGGACAGTCGAGCGCCATACTGCGCAGTGGGTCATCGCGGCGACCGGACCCGACCAGGGCAACGTGATTGGTAGCCAGAGCTGTCTTGCCGGGCTGGAACGCCTCGGCCTTCTCGCCAAGGACCCGCGCGGGCTCGGCATCGCGTCCGATTACGACAGCCGGGCTCTGGCGCGGGACGGCTATCCGGTGGAGGATCTGTTCGTCGCCGGACCGCTGGCGCGCGGGACTTTCGGCGAACTCACCGGTGTTCCGGAGATCGCGGCCCAGGCAGAGAGAATTGTCCAGCAGATCCTGGCGATGAGTTTCGCCACGACGCGGACGATCACGATCCGGTCGATGTGATCGGACGCACGCGAGCTTGGGACGTGTTCAATCCGCTCCGAGGATCGCGTTCAGCAGACGGCGCTCGAAGCCGGCGAGATCCGGATCGCCGTGGCGACGTGGATGCGCGGCCGGAATTTCGAGATCGAGCGCTACCTTGCCGCCGTCCAGCACGATCACCCGGTCGGCCAGATGCACCGCCTCGCCGACATCGTGGGTCACGAGTATCGCCGTGAATCCAAGCTCCCGCCAGACGCGGCTGACGAGCTGCTGCATGGTGATGCGCGTCAACGCGTCGAGCGCTCCGAGAGGTTCGTCGAATACTAGAAGGCCGGGTCGGCTGACGAGCGCGCGAGCGAGCGCCACGCGCTGCCGCTGCCCGCCGGAGAGGCGCGCCGGCCATTGATCCGCCTTGTCGAGCAACTGAACGTCGTCCAGCACCAGCAGCGCTTTCACGCGCGCCGTGTTCTCATCGATGTCTTGGCCGAGGCCGACCGCCACATTGTCGACCACCCTCGCCCAGGGAAGCAGCCGAGGCTCCTGGAAGACGATGCGCGCATTGGCCCCTACCGGGTCTCCCGATCGGTCGGCGAAACGGAGGGAGCCGGATGTTGGGCGGTCCAGCCCGACAAGCAGGCGCAACAAGGTACTCTTGCCGCAGCCGCTCTTGCCGACGATCGCCAGGAACTGGCCGGCCGGGACGTCGAGGTCGATGCCGCGAAGGACACGATTTTGGGCGAAGGACTGCTCGATCCGCCGCAGCTCGATCGAGACCGCTTCGGTCGCTTCTACGGAGACCGTTTGCCGATGTTCGCCCAGGGGCTCGGCAGTGCCTGGACGCGGGGCGGACCTGCTGACGTAGGCGCTCATTGTGGCCTCCTATTTGTTATAGACCGGGTTCCAGGACAAGGCATGGCGCTCCATGACCCTCGCAATCACATCGGCGAGCTTGCCGAGCGCCGCGTAGATGAGCAGCGACAGGACCACCACATCCGTCATCATGAATTCGCGCGCCTGGTTCGCCATATGGCCGATCCCGGAAGACGCCGCGATCGACTCCGAGACGATGAGTGTCAGCCACATGATCCCAAGCGCGTAGCGCAGCCCAACGAATATCGAAGGCAGGGCACCGGGCAGGATGACCTTCCTGAACAGCGTCCAACCGTTCATTCCGTAGATTCGGCCCATCTCGATGAGCTCGCGATCGACGTTCCGTACACCATGAAAGGTGTTGAGATAGATTGGAAAAAGCACGCCCAAAGACGTCAGGAAAAGCTTCGATTCCTCGCCAATCCCGAACCAGAGGATCACCAGCGGGATCATCGCCAGATGCGGAATGGTCCTGAGCATCTGCAGCGAGGTGTCCGTCAATTGCTCGGAAAGCTTGGAGATGCCGTTCGCAATGCCGAGCACGAGACCGATTGATCCGCCGACGACAAGGCCAGCCAGCGCGCGCGACCCTGAAACCGCCACGTTGTGCACCAGCGCGCCGGACAGCAATTGGTCAATGAAGGCAACGGTCACATCCGTCGGCGCCGGCATGACCCGCGTCGAAATCCAGCCGACCGACGAGAATATCTGCCACACCAGAAGCAAGAGGATCGGCACGGCGTAGGGCAAGAACCCCTTCAGTCGGATTTGCCGAGCCGAGAGTGCCGGCAGGATCCAGCTCCTCCCCTGCTGCGGGCGATCGCTCGCAACATCGTATGTGGTCATATCCTTCTCCTTCTCGATTGGCGGGGGCCGCGGACCCCGCACAGATTCACCGTTTGGATCAAGAACCCGCGACGACCCGCAGATTGCCGCCGTGTCCGCCGCCAGCGAAAAGCGGCGGCTCGCCGAAGGAAGAGCGGATCTGGTTGCGCGGCCCCTTGAGACCGATTTCGGGGAAGAGCAGTTCAGAAACGCGATAGGCCTCCTCGAGATGCGGATAGCCGGAGGCGATCACCGTATCGATGCCGAGTTCCTGGTACTCCCTGAGGCGTGCGGCCACGGTCTTTGGCGAGCCGACGAGCGCGGTCCCCGCCCCCGAGCGAACGAGTCCGATGCCGGCCCAAAGGTTCGGCGATACCTCGAGCCTGTCGCGCCGGCCGCCGTGAAGTGCTGCCATGCGCGCCTGACCGACGGAATCGGAATTCTTCGCAAATCCCTGCTGGGCGGCGGCGATCGTTTCGTCCGAGAGCTTGGAGATCAGCCGGTCGGCGGCGGCCCAGGCCTCTTCGTCAGTCTCGCGCACGATGAAATGCAGGCGAATGCCGAAGGTCACTGCACGGCCCTTGTCGGCAGCGGCCTTGCGGACCGTGGCGATCTTGTCGGCGACCTCGGCCGGCGTCTCGCCCCAGGTCAGGTACTTGTCGACGACGCCCGTCGAAAATTCGATCGCGGCATCCGATGATCCGCCGAAATAGAGGGGCGGACGCGGCTGCTGCACCGGCGGGAAACCGAGCTGCGCGTCATGCGCCTTGATGTATCTGCCGTCGAGATGCGCCTTGCCCGTCTCGAGGAGCTGATTGAAGACCTGGAAGAACTCCTCCGCGTGCGCATAACGTTCGTCATGCGGCAGGAAGACGCCGTCGCCGGCAAGCTCCTTGGCGCTTCCTCCCGCGACGATGTTGAGGAGCAGGCGCCCCTTCGAGACCCGGTCCAACGTCGCGGTGAGGCGCGCGTAATAGGCGGGCGATGCGATGCCCGGGCGGATGGCCACGAGGAACTTCAGCTTCTCCGTGAAGGCCGCGAGGTGCGCTGCAAGAATGAAGGATTCCTCGCAGGCCGACCCGGTCGGGATGAGCACGCCGGAATAGCCCAGCCGGTCTGCCGCCGTGGCGATCTCGCGAAAATACCCGACATCTGGGGGGCGGCTCAGATCATCGGAGCCGAGATAGGCTCCATCGCCGGAGGTCGGAATGAACCAGAGGAAATCGAGTGGCTTGTCTTTATTCGTCACGGTCTGTTCCTTTCATTGCGCCGCGTTTCAGCTGGCCTTGGGCCGCCAGGCGAAGTCGGCGATCGTCAGCGTCTTCGGCAGGATGCCGAGGCCATGGAATTCGTTCGCCAGAGCCTGCTGGTAGGTCAGTGCGTCGTCCGACAGGGTCGCCACCTTGCTGAGGTCGGCCCCCTTTCGCGTCAGGATCGTTCGGGTGAGCTCGACGGGAATGCCGGTGATCTCCGAAAGCGCCGGAACGGTTTCATTGAGATTGGCCTGCGCCCAGGCGCCGACCTTGGCCAGTTCGTCGATCACATCGGCGATGACCTCCGGCTGGGAGGCGGTGAAATCTCCATTGCCGAAGAAGAAGCTCCAGCTGTCCACAATGCCTTCCGCCGTTGTCAGGACCCGTGTCTGAGGGTCCGCTTCGGCAACGGCAAAATAGGGATCCCATATCGCCCAGGCGTCGATACCTCCCGTCTTGAAGGCGGCCGCTGCATCCGGCGGCGCGAGATCGGCAGCCTCGATGTCGTCGGTGGTCAGGCCAGCCTTGCGCAGCGCCTTGACGGTGAAGTTATGGGCGCTGGAGCCGCGCTTGAAGGCGACTTTCTTCCCCTTCAGGTCCTGAAGCGTCGCGATCCGCGAATCCTTCGGGACGAGAATGGCGGAGCCCGACGCCGTGCCCTTGTAGCTTCCGACATACAGAAGATTGGCCCCGGCCGCCTGCGCAAAGAGCGGCGGAACGTCTCCGGTCGGACCGAACTCCAGCGAACCGGCGCCGAGCGCCTCGAGGAGCGGTGGACCCGAGGTGAACTCAGCCCAGCTCACGCTCAAGCCATGCTCCGTAAGCCGCTTCTCGAGCGCGCCGGTGCGCTTCGCCAATGCCAGGACGCCGTTCTTCTGCCAGCCGATGCGGAATTCGTTGGCCGCCCGTACCGGCCGGATGCTCGGCGCGCTCAAGGCCGCGGCGGTAGCGCCGATGAGTGCGAGGGTCTGTCTGCGCGTGATCATTTTTCCACCCCTGTCTGGTCGCTGAATGCGATGCAGTCCGAGAGGATGATAAGATAGTCTATAAATTTACTAAGGAATTTTATTCCAAAGAGTTCGAGCCCGGCGGAGAAAATCGTTACGGACGGACAAGGGATGCGAATGGCTTCCTGCCGAAGGCATCAGCCCACTAGTCACCGCTGCTGCCATCCGCTACGGCATGGCTCTGGTCGTGCAGCACGATGATTATGTCGTAGACAGGCTCAAGTCGCGCCGCTGCAAAATCTAATATCCGGCTTCCATACCAACTAGGGTCGCAAGCAATGGCAGAGTTTCCGCAAAGGGCGAAGGTCGTAATCATCGGTCTGGGTGGCATCGTTGGCGCATCGATCGCCCATCACCTGATCGAGCGTGGATGGGACGATATCGTCGGCATCGACAAGTCCGGCATCCCGACCGACATTGGCTCGACGGCGCATGCCTCCGACTTCTGCTACACGACCAGCCACGACTATCTATCGGTCTGGACGACGCAATACTCGATCGACTTCTTCGAGAAGATGGGCCACTACGCCCGCATCGGCGGCCTGGAAGTCGCACGCACCGGCGACGACGTCTGGATGGAGGAGATCAAGCGCAAGCTTTCCTCCGCCAAGGCCTTCGGCACCCGCGCGCACTATGTCTCGCCGGCCGAAATCAAGAAGATGTTCCCGCTGATCGAGGAAGATCAGGTCATGGGCGGCATGTTCGATCCGGACGCCGGCCTGGTCATCCCGCGCTCGCAGACGGTTGCCGGCAAGCTGGTCGATGCGGCGGAAAAGTCCGGCAAGCTGCAGGTCTTCGGCAATACGCCGGCAACTTCGCTCCTCGTCGAGAACGGTCGCATCAAGGGTGTCGTCACGCATCGCGGCACGATCATGGCCGACCATGTCATCGTCTGCGCCGGCATCTGGGGCCGCTTGATCGCCGAAATGGTCGGCGAAGACCTGCCGGTCATGCCGGTCGACCATCCGCTCACCTTCTTCGGCCCGTACAACGAATTCGAAGGCACCGGCAAGGAAATCGGCTTCCCGCTGCTGCGCGACCAGGGCAACTCGGCCTATATGCGCGACACCGGCGACCCGAAGACCACCGAAGGCGGCCAGATAGAGTGGGGCTACTACGAGGCCACCAATCCGCGCCTCTGCCATCCGCGCGACATTCTCGAAAAGCACGAGGCACGCCTGTCGCCCTCGCAGCGCGACCTTGAGATGGAGCAGATCATCGAACCGCTCGAGCGCGCCATGGAACTGACGCCGATCCTCGGTGAGCTTGGCTATAACGAGGGCCACTCCTTTAACGGCCTGCTGCAGGTATCGGCCGCCGGCGGCCCCTCCTGCGGCGAGAGCCAGAAGGTACGCGGTCTCTGGTACTGCGTCGCCATCTGGGTGAAGGACGGCCCGGGCTACGGCAAGCTGATCGCCGACTGGATGACGGACGGGCGCACCGAGATCGACCATGCCTCGATCGACTACGCCCGCTTCTACCCGCACCAGCTCGAAGAGAAGTTCATCGAGAACCGCTGCTTCGAGGCGGCGCAGAAGATCTACTTCCCGGCCGTGCATACGCGTGAGCCCTATGCGAGCAGCCGCAACGTCAAGCGCTCGCCCTTCTACGAGCGCGAGAAGGAACTCGGCGGCTACTTCATGGAACTCGGCGGCTGGGAGCGCGCACATGGCTATGCCGCCAACGAGCACCTCTTGGAAAAATACGGCAACCGCGTTCCGATGCGCGAAAACGAGTGGGACAACCGCCATTTCTGGCGCGTCTCCAACGCCGAACATCTGGCGATGAGCGAGGATTGCGGCATCGTCAACCTCTCGCACTTCCACATGGTCGACATCGAAGGTCCGGACCACGTCGAGCTTCTCGAGTGGCTTTGCGCCGCCAAGATCGGCGGAGACGGCAATATCGGCAAGGGCATCTACACCCACTTCCTTGATGACGAGGGCATGGTGCGGGCCGACTTCACCGTCTTCCGCATGGCCGACCGCTGCCGTCTCGTAAACGGCGCCGATGCCGGCCCGCGCGACTTCCACTACATGCGCCGTGTCGCGGAAGACCGCGGCCTCGACGTCACCATCACAGACGTATCGGAGAAGTTCATCACCATCGGCATCTGGGGCCCCAATGCCCGCGAAACGCTGAAGAAGGTGGTTGCCGATCCGGCCGGCCTCGATCCGCAGAACTTCCCCTTCGCCTCGATCCAGCAGATCGAGATCGCCGGCAAGCCGGTCTCCGCCTTCCGCATCTCCTATGTCGGCGAGCAGGGCTGGGAATTGCACATGAAGTACGAGGACGGCCTGGCCGTCTGGGATGCGCTGCGCGCCACGGGCGTCATGGCCTTCGGCGTCGAGACCTATGCGAACTCGCGCCGCATGGAAAAGAGCCTGCGCCTCCAGAACGCGGATCTTCTCACCCAGTACAACCTCATCGAGGCCGACCTTGCCCGTCCTAAGGTCAAGGAAGCGGACTTCCGCGGCAAGGCGAAGCATCTGGAGTACAAGGCACGCGAGCACCAGCCCGCCATGCTCTGCACGCTCGTCATGACCGAGAACACCGACAGGAACGGCGTGAAGCGCTACCCGGTCGGCAACCTGCCGGTCATGGACCCGGGGAGCGGCGAGGTGCTGATAGACGAACTCGGCCGCCGCTCCTACACCACCTCGATCGCCTACGGTCCGACGATCGGCAAGAACATTGCGCTCGCCTATCTGCCCTGGTCCCATTGCCAGGTCGGCCGCAAGCTGCAGGTCGAGTATTTCGGTGAGACCTACCCGGTCGAGGTCGCAGGCGTCGGCTACAAGCCGCTCTACGACCCGGAAAACCTCAAGCCGCGCAGCTGAGGGGCAGAAGGCCTCTTCTTCGCAATGATGACAAGCGAGCCTGCTCCGACCGAGCAGGCTCGCTTTTTGGTGGAGACTGCGCCGCGTGGGCCGATCGGAACGACGATCCTATTGAGAGCGTTCAGATCGGACCGTCGGTCGCCGCAGTCATTTCTCGGGCTCGGCTGAACTTCGTGCCGCGTCGGCTTCGCCAAGTGCAGTGGGCCCTCTCCTTCCGGCCCCGCCTTCATGCGGAGCGGGTTCGAGATGCGCGGTTTCGGCGAACCCCCGCCTTATCGGGTTCCGGCGCCGATCAGCACGAAGGCGACCGTCGCCGGCTCACTGTTCGGGTTGCGCCAGGCGTGGCGCGTGCCGTGCTGAACCAAGCTGTCCCCGGCGCCGAGGTTCACCGTTGCGCCGTCATCGAGTTCAAGGGTGATCTTGCCGCTGAGTACGATGCCATAATCCATGGTCGGCGTGGTGTGCATGCCGGGATTGTCCATCTCGAAGGTTTGGGCGATGCCCGGCGCGGCGGCCGCGTGCTCCGGACCCGCAAGGTCGGGCCTGAAATCCGGCGACATCATCACGGCATCCGGCGGGAAGGTGACGATGAGGAAGGTCGAGCCGCCGGCGGGCTGCAGCAGTGTTCCGTCGCTCGCCATTGGGTCCGTGCCGTCATATGGCAGGGACGGAACGCCGGCAGTCGTCCAGATCGGAGCGGAGACGAAGCCGGGTGTGTGCTTGAGCGTCACGGACCCTATAATGCCGGGGTACCGGCGCCGGTTGCCCGGAACAGTACCGTCGCCCAAGGGATCGTCATCGACGGACTCGCGATCATGTTGAGTGACACGCAGGCTTCGGCTTCGATCCCGGACCTCGATAGCTATTACAAAGAATGCGTCATCGGCGGAGAAGGGGCGTTCGTCATGAAGGTGTCCGAGGCCAGCCAATTCTCCGCCGCCATTCTTGCCAAGCTGACGAACGAGATCTCCGGGCTGAAGGTCAGCGTTAGACAACGCCGCCCCGGACTGAGACCTGCCGGATATGCGCAATCCCACAATTGCTTCATCGGCGAGGAACTCCAGGAGCGTTCCATCGGACGATAGATTCTACAGCAGTCCGTTGTCGTTCATGCAGGTCCTCTCCCCAGACCACCTGCGCGGATTTCGGCGACAGCGCTCAGCGAGAGGCATCGGAGAAGCCGCCGTGCCGGGCAGCCTCGAGCAAAAGGTCGCAAGGCGGATCGGCTAGTCCTTCGGTCGCAAGCGTGTTCAGCGCCTCAACGACCTTATCAAGGCCCTGCGCCTGCGCATAGTGCATCGGCCCACCCCGCCAGCGCGGAAAACCGTAGCCGTGGATCTTCACCAGGTCGATATCGGATGCCCTGAGGGCGGTGCCGTCCGCAAGGATACTTGCCCCCTCGTTGATCATCGGCAAAAGGATGCAGTCGGCGATTGCGTCCTCGTCCCAGTCCAGCCGGGGCCAGTCCTTCGCCTCCTCCGCGATGATCGCCGCGACCGTTTCCGAAAGCCGCGGCGTCCGGTCGCCGGGCGGGTAGTCATACCAGCCGCCGCCGCTCTTCTGGCCGAAGCGCTCGATCGCGCAAAGGCGATCGGCGATCGGTGCGAAGGGCGTCTCGCCGCGCGCGCGAGCGGCCTTGCGTTGGAACGCGGCGATGTCGAGTCCGCCGAGATCCTGCGCCTCGAAGGGTCCCATCGGCAGGCCGAAGGCGCGCATGGCGGCGTCGACGGCCGGAGGCGTGGCGCCCGAAAGCAAGAGCCGCTCGGCCTGAGCCCGCGTCACCTTGAGGATGCGGTTGCCGATGAACCCGTCGCAAATGCCGGCGCGCACCGGAATCTTGTTCAGCATCCGCGCCAGCGCGAAGCCGGCCGCAACCACCTCTGGAGCCGACGCCCGCGTCGGTATGATTTCCAGGAGCTTCATCATCTGCGCCGGGCTGAAGAAATGAAGGCCCAAGAAGCGCTCCGGCCGACGGATGCCCTCCGCAATCCGTTCGGGATCGAGATAGGAGGTGTTCGTGGCGAGGATCGCATTATCGCGGCAGGCGGCGGCAAGACGCGCGAAGACGTCGCGCTTCACGTCCAGATCTTCAAAAACGGCCTCGATGACCAGATCGACATCGGAAAGCGCCGCATAATCCGTCGTGCCGGTGATCCCCGCCATCCGCTCGGCGGCCGCGTCGGTGGAGATGCGGCCGCGCTTTGCAGCGCTATGGAAGATAGCGCGCAGGTTGGCGAGCCCCCGTTCGACAGCGCCATCGTCGCGCTCGACCAGAATGACCGGCAGGCTGGCATCGCGCAGCGCCGCGGCAATGCCGGCGCCCATTGTGCCACCGCCGATCACCGCCGCCGAACGGATCGTCCATGGTGTGACACCGGCAAGCTCCGGCGGACGCGTCGCTGCGCGCTCGGCGAAGAACACATGGCGGAGCGCTGCGGCCTGCGGCGAACCGCGCAGCGCCAAGAAGGTTTCGCGCTCGAAGGCGATCGCCGTCTCGAAGTCTGCCTCCGCCGCGCGGCGCACGCAGGCGAGCGCGCTCAGCGGCGCCTCCTCGCGTTTCGCGCGGGCAGCCACCGTCTTTGCCGCGGCTTCCCAGAAGCCTTCCGCGACTGCCGCGACGGGGCGATCGCGGAGCGCGTCCGGCAAGGGCCGATCGAGAGCAGCGCGTGCGGATGCCACGGCGCCAGCGACGAGATCGTCCTCGATCACCGCGTCGATCAGCCCAGCCTCGTGGGCCTTGCGCGCCCCAACCGGCGTTCCGGTCGTCACCATGTCGACGGCCGTTTCGACACCGGCGAGCCGCGGCAAGCGGACGGTTCCGCCGGCGCCCGGCACGATGCCGAGGCGGACTTCCGGCAGGCCGACGCTGGCCGAGGAAACCGCCACACGAAAGCGGCAGCCGAGCGTCACCTCGAAGCCGCCACCAAGCGCGCTGCCATGGATCGCCGCAATCCAGGGCTTGGCAGCCCGCTCGATCCGCGCGACGAGGTCGGGCAGGTGCGGCGGCATCGGCGGCTTGCCGAATTCGCCGACATCGGCACCGGCGATAAAGGTGCGCCCGGCACAGGCAAGCACCACAGCCTTCACCGACGGATCGGCGTCGAGCGCCTCGGCGGCGTCGAAGAGCCCCTGGCGCAG
The DNA here is from genome assembly GCF_002531555.1 of Sinorhizobium sp. BJ1. Lineage (NCBI taxonomy): Bacteria > Pseudomonadati > Pseudomonadota > Alphaproteobacteria > Hyphomicrobiales > Rhizobiaceae > Sinorhizobium > Sinorhizobium sp. BJ1. The sequence continues at coordinate 94,585 of NZ_NWTH01000018.1, read as the reverse complement.
CGCCTGCGACAACGCATTGACCGGCGGGTTATTGACGGTGACGACGGCGATCTCGCCTTGGCGTTCGATGCTGACGGTCATGGCTTAGATTCCCAGGTAGGCTTCGCGAATTCCTTCATCGGCGATGAGTTCACCGGCCGGGCCGGCCATGGTGATCCGCCCGGTCTCCATCACATAGCCGCGGTCCGCGATCGACAAGGCGCCGAAGGCGTTCTGCTCGACGAGGAGAACGGTGACGTCGAGCGCCCGCAGGCCTTTGACGACGTCGAAGATCTGCTGCACCAGGATTGGCGCCAGCCCCATGCTCGGCTCGTCGAGCAGCAGGCAGGAGGGCCGCCCCATCAGCGCACGGGCGATCGCCAGCATCTGCTGCTGGCCGCCCGAGAGCCCGCCTGCGGCGAGATTGCGCTTTTCCTTCAGCACCGGGAACAGGGCGAAGGCATCCTCCATGTCGCGCTCCACCCTCGCGTCGGAGAAGAGATAGGCGCCGAGGCGGAGATTTTCCTCGACCGTCAGGTTGGTGAAGATCTGCCGGCCTTCCGGCGATTGTGCCAGGCCCCGCTCTAGGCGGCGATAGGCGGGCACCGCTGTCAGCGCCTCGCCTCGAAAGAGGATCGACCCGCCGGAGACCGGCTGGATGCCGGAGAGGCAACGTAAGAGCGTCGTCTTGCCGGCGCCATTGGCGCCGACCACCGCGACGATCTCACCCGAGCCGATCTCGAGGTCGATGCCGTGCAGGACCTCGATGCGCCCGTAGCGCGAGCGCAATCCCTCAACCGTGAGCATCGGCCGCCTCCCTCGCTTGCGGCCCGAGATAGGCCGCGATGACGCGCGGATCGCGCGACACCTTCGTCGGCGCGCCTTCGGCAATCTTCTCGCCATGATCCAGAACGACGATGTGGTTGGAGATGCGCATCACCATCTTCATGTCATGCTCGACGAGAAGGATCGCCACCCCTTCGGCCGCGACTTCGGCGATCAGCCGGTCGATCTCCTCCGTCTCGACCGCATTGCAGCCGGCCGCTGGTTCATCGAGGAGAAGGACGCTCGGTTTCAGCGCCAGCGCGCGGGCGATCTCGAGACGCTTCAGCGCGCCGTAGGAGAGCGAGCCCGCCTCCTGGGCCTCAGCGCGGCCGAGACCCACTCGCTCGAGCAGCAGGCGCGCACTGGATTCTGCCTCGCGGGCGCGGCGGCGCGAAGACGGCAGGCTGAAGAGATCGGCGAGAACCGGCCCCTTCTCATGCAGATGATGCCCGGCGATTGCATTCTCCAGCACGGTCATCGCCTGGAATATCTGCAGATTCTGGAAGGTGCGGGAAAGTCCACGGCGGGCGAGCAGATGCGGCTCCATGCCGGTCACGTCCTCGCCGGCAAGCTTCACGCGCCCCTGCCCGGGCCGATAGACGCCGGAGATCATGTTGAAGAGCGTCGTCTTGCCGGCGCCGTTCGGTCCGATCACCGAGACGATCTCGCCGGCGCCGAGAGAAAAGCTGACATCGTGGACGGCACGCAGGCCGCCGAAATCGATGCCCAGACCTTCAACCTGAAGCAGGCTCATTCTCCCCTCCCCCGGATTCTGCGCGAGAGACTCGGCAGCAGGCCATCACGCATGAAGATCATCACCAGCATCATGACGAGGCCGAGCATGACCTGCTCGTATTCCTGGAACACGGTCAGGACCTGCGGCAGCGTCGTCAGGATCATCGCGCCGCTGATCGCGCCGATCACCGATCCGGCGCCGCCGAGGACGGTCATCGTGACCAGTTCGATCGAATGCATGTAGCCCGCCACATCCGGCGTGATGAACTTGTTCTGCAGTGCCAGCAGCGAGCCTGAAAGGGAGGCGTAGACCGCCGAGATGACGAAGGCCTGCAGCTTGAAGCGCGCCACGTCGACACCGACAGTGCGGGCCGCAACTTCCGATCCGTGAAGCGCGCGCAGGGCCCGACCCGTGGGGCTGTGATAGAGGTTCAATGCCAGCCAGGCGCCGATCACCAGGATACCCCCCGAAAACGCGTACCAGAACGCGGAATTCGAGAGATCGAGACCCGCCGATTTGAGCAACGCTCTGAGCCCCGGATCGGGTACTGTCATGCCGTCCGGACCGCCGGTGACCTGCGCCTCGTTGGCGAGTACCATGGATACCAGCGCGCCGAAGCCGAGGCTTGCCACGGCCAGGTAATAGCCCTTCAGACGCAGGATCGGCCGCCCGACGAGCCAGGCGAGACCGCCCGAGAGCGCCGCTCCGACGACGGCCGCCGCAAGCGGGTTGAGACCGAGATGAACCGGCGCCAGCGCGCAGGCATAGGCGCCGATGCCGACGAAACCGGCGTGGCCGAGGCTGATCTGGCCGGCATAACCGGTGAGGACGACAAGCCCGGTCACCGCCAGCCCGTTGACGAAGATCAGCGAACCGACGCGGAAATAATAGGACGAGGGAAAAAACAGGGGCGCCAGTGCGATCAGTGCGGCAAGCACGAGCAAAGTCGTTGTCTTTGAAGAGAGCCGCATGGTCACACCCGATCCGTCGATTTCCGGCCGAAGAGCCCCTGCGGCATGGCGAATAGCACCGCGAGGATGATGACGAAGGCGGCGGCGTCCTTGTATTGCGAGCTCAGATAACCGGCGGTCAGCGCCTCGAGGACGCCGAGCAGCAGGCCGCCCACCAGCGCGCCCTTGGGATTGCCCATGCCGCCGAGCATGGCCGCGGCGAAGCCCTTCAGCGCAAGTGCGATGCCGATGTCGTAGCCGGTGAGTGTGATCGGCGTGACGAGAACGCCGGCAAGCGCGCCGATTGCCGCCGAAAGCGCGAAGCTCAGCGTCATCACGTATTTGGTGTTGATGCCCACCAGCTGCGCGGCGATGCGATTGTTGGCGGTGGCGAGCACCGCCCGGCCGGTCAACGTCCGGGTGAAGAACAGCCAGAGGCCGACGAAGACCGCCAGCGCCCCGGCGATCACCCAGAGACTCTGCGGCAGGATCGTCGCGCCCACGATCTGGATGGGCGTGTCGCCGGAAAAGGCCGGAAAGCGGTGGAGCTGCTTGTCGAAGGCGATCTGCGTCACGCCACGGATGAGAATCGAGGCACCGATGGTGATGATGATCAGCGAGACGACCGGTGCGCCGCGCGCCGGCTCGATGGCGAGCTTGTTGAGCGCCACGCCGATCGCCGCCGTGGCGATGATCGCGAGAAGTGCCGCGAGCGGCAGCGGCAGCCCCGCCTCGAAGGCGAACACCGTGAACATGCCGCCGAGCATGACGAACTCGCCCTGGGCGAAATTCACGACATCGGACGCGTTGTAGATGATGGTGAAGCCGAGGGCGACCAGCGCATAGACCGCCCCGACCGTCACTCCGGACAACAGAAATTGCATGAGTTCGGGCATGGATGCCTCCGCTACCGTGCGCCAGCGATCACCCGGGCGCGCCTGGCGCGCCCGGCGCTTGACCGATCGGACCTATTCGACCAGCTTCCAGCCACCGTCCTTGATCTCGAGCATCCGGAAGGCGCTGAGATCGAGGCCGAGGTGATCCTCCGCCGACATGGTGACGGTGCCCGTGGTGCCGACAAGGCCCGATGTGCCTTCGATCGCGTCGCGGATCGCCTGCGGTTCCGCTTCGCCGGCGCGATTGAGCGCATCGACGAGGATACGCAGCGCGTCATGCGCGTAGCCGCCGAAGGTGGAAACCGGCTTGCCCGTCGCCTTCTCGTAGCTTTCCTTATAGGCGGTGACGACCGGGCGCTGCGGATCGCTTTCCGGGAGCAGTTTCGCGACCAGCAGCGCCGTGCCCGGCAAGCGGATGCCCTCGGCCGCCGAGGCGCCGGCGAGTTCGATGAAGGCATCGGAGGCAACCCCGTGCGACTGATAGAAGGGCAGCCCGACGGCGAGCTGCTGGTAGTTGCGGGTGACAATCGCCGGCCCTTGGCCAAATCCGGCATTGAGGACCGCCTGCACGCCTTCCTTCCCCTTGATGTTGGTAAGCTGCGGCGTCATGTCGGCGTCGCTCGGCCCATAGGTTTCGTCGGCCAGCACCTCGATGCCGTAGTCGCCGACGATCTGCAGGCACTGCTTGTGCATCGATGCGCCGAAGCCGTCGGAGCCGGAGATCATGCCGATCTTGGTGAGGCCGCGGGCCTTCATGTCCTCGAAGATCTTGGCGCAGGCCATGCGGTCGGTGTGCGGTGTCTTGAAGGTATAGGGGCGGACCGGATCGATGATCTCGATCGCGCCGGCGAGCGAGATGAAGGGGATCTCCGCGTCTTCGAAGACCTGCAGGATCGCCATGGAGGTGCCGGTCGTCGTGCCGCCGATCACGGCGACGACCTCATCGTCCTCGACAAGACGGGTGGCGAACGTGCGCGCCTTGTTGGGGTCGCCGCCATCGTCATAGACGATCAGTTCGATCTTCTCGCCGAGGACGCCGCCCGCGGCATTGATCTCCTCGACCAGCATCTTCAGCGTCTTCGCCTCCGGATCGCCGAGGAAGGCGGCGGGGCCCGTCTCCGAGAGTGTCGCGCCAATGCGGATATCGGCCATCGCCGGAGCCGTAAGCCCGAGAATAAGCGCCAGCGTTCCAAATGCGGTGGTGGTGTGCAGTCTCATGTCGGCATCTCCTCCCAAGAGTGCAGGTATTGGACCAATGCAGGTTTAAGATCGGCGCCGCCTACGCCGCCATTGGCCGGCGCCACATCGCCACGCGGAAGCGGCCAGCGACAAAGGCCGTGTCTGTCAGGCAGGCGTTGCCGGCCGGATTGGCGCCGGTGACGTGGAAATCGCTGAAGGCGGCGCTCTGATTGACGAAAATGCCGCCGGTCAGATTGACGGACAGGTTCACCCCGGCCGCCGCAAACGCATCAGCCGCCTCGACAATGCGCGTCTCATCGGTGTCGTAGAGCGCTGCGGTGATTGCGCCCTTGCGGCGGGCAAGCTCGGCTGCATGGGCAATGCCCTGGGCAGCATCGTCCACCGCGACGACGAAAGCGATCGGTCCGAAGCACTCCTCCTCATGCGCAGAGGTTTGATCGCCTTCTACCGCCAGGATCATCGGAGTCGCGGTTCGTGCCCCCTCGACTCCCACAAGCGGCGTGGAGTTGCGCACCAGCCGTCCAAGGCCGCGCCCAGCCTCGATCCGCAGAAGCGTCGCGGGATTGGCGATGGCGCCGCAGACGCCGGCGGCACGCGCCGGATCGGCGAGCAGCGCATCGACCGCCGCGGCGATGCCGGCCGCAACCGCATCGAAGCTCTTCGGCCCCTCATTGGTTTCGATTCCGCCACGGGGCGCGTAGATGTTCTGCGGCGCGGTGCACATCTGGCCGCTGTAGAGCGACAGCGAAAAGGCGATATTGGCGCACATGCCGGCAAAATCGTCTGTCGCGGCGATGACGATCGAGTTGACGCCGGCCTCCTCGGTATAGACCTCGCGGCTTGCCGCGTTTTTGCGGACCCATTCGCCAAAAGCGTTGGAGCCGGTGTAGTCGACGATCGCCACCTCCTGATGCTGCACGAGTTCGCGGGTGATCTCCGCGCCGGGCTCGTCGGCGGCAAGCAGGACTACGTCGGCGGGAAAGCCGTCCTCGGCAAGGACTTCGCGCGCCACCAGAACTGTAAGGGCGAGCGGCAGAATGGCGCCCGGATGCGGCTTGACGATCACCGTATTGCCGGTGGCAAGGCTGGCAAACAGGCCCGGATAGCTGTTCCAGGTCGGGAAGGTCTGGCAGCCGATGACGAGCGACACGCCGCGCGGTACGATGCGCCAGTGCTTCTCGAGCACGATCGGCTCGCCCTTGCCCTGCGGCTTGGCCCAGACGGCGCCCGCGGGTGTGCGCGTCATCTCCGCCCAGGCATAGGCGACGGCTTCGAGGCCGCGATCCTGCGCATGCGGGCCGCCGGCCTGGAAGGCCATGGCAAAGGCCTGGCCAGTCGTATGCATGACGGCATTGGCCATCTCGAAGCTGATGCGGTTGAGCCGCGCCAGAATCTCCAGGCAGACGCCCACCCGCACCTCGGGCGAGGCATTGGCCCAGGCGTGCGCCGCGCCCTGAGAGGCGGCGACGAGGGTCGCGGCTCCGGCGGCCGGATAGGTAATGCCGAGTGTGGGGCCATAGGGCGAGATTTCGGCCCCGACCGTTCCGTTCCCAGGATGGCCGGGCAGTGCGAAGGGCTTGCCAAGACGGCCGCGATAGGCGGCGAGGCCGTCCTCCTTGGCGGTTTCGCCATAGATCTTGCCGCTCGGAACCTCGGGATAGGCGGACCAGTAGCCGCGATCCTGCGCCGCCTGCAAGGCTGCGCCGAGCACCGTGCGATGCCGATCGAATAGCTGGCCCATGTCCATTCCTCCCTGCTGTTGCGTTTATCATTGACTGACCGGTCGGTTTATGCAAGTGTTTTTTTAAGCCACCAAATGGAGGTGGCGCGAGGGAGGAACCATGTCCGAATCCGACACCGTTCTATCGGCGCTTGAGGGCGGCGTGCTGCGCCTGACGCTCAACCGCCCCGACAAGCTGAACGCCTTCAACGAGGAAATGCATCTGTCGCTGCGCGCCGGCTTCGAACGCGCCCATTCGGACGAGAACGTGCGCGCCGTTCTCTTGACGGGCGCCGGGCGTGGTTTCTGCGCCGGCCAGGACCTCGGCGACCGCGACCCGCGCAAGGGCGGTACGCCAGACCTCGGCCAGACGATCGAGACCTTCTACAACCCGCTTCTGCGGCTGATCCGCAGCCTCGATAAGCCGGTCGTCTGTGCCGTCAACGGGGTTGCCGCCGGCGCCGGTGCCAACATCGCCTTTGCCTGCGACATCACGCTTGCCGCCCGCTCCGCCCGTTTCATCCAGGCCTTCGCGAAGATCGGCCTGGTCCCCGATTCCGGCGGCACCTGGAGCCTGCCGCGGCTCCTCGGCGAGGCCCGCGCCAAGGCGCTGGCGCTGACGGCCGAGCCGCTCGACGCGGAGACGGCCGCAAACTGGGGCTTGATCTGGCGCGCCGTCGAAGACGCAGCGCTGATGGAAGAGGCGTCCGCCCTCGCCGCGCGGCTTGCGGCCGGGCCGACCAAGGGGCTCGGCATGACGAAACGTGCGATCCAGGCGGCAGCCACCAATTCCTTCGACGAACAGCTCGTGCTCGAACGCGACCTGCAGCGCGAAGCCGGCAGGAGCGCCGACTATGCCGAGGGTGTGGCGGCCTTCCTCGAGAAGCGCAAACCGGAGTTCAAGGGCCGATGATGCACGCGGCAAGACTGAACGCCGATGAACTGGCCAATGCCTGCGCTCGCGTCATGTGGGACGACGATCAGGCCTCCCAGCGGCTCGGCATGACGCTCGATCAGATCGCACCGGGTACGGCAACAATCTCGATGGCGATCACCCCGGAGATGACCAACGGCCACGGCACCTGCCACGGCGGCTACATCTTTACGCTCGCAGATTCCGCCTTCGCCTTCGCCTGCAACAGCTACAACCAGCGCGCCGTCGCCCAGCACTGCTCGGTGACCTACATCGCTCCGGCCTTCGAGGGCGACCGATTGACGGCGATGGCCAGCGAAATCTCGCGGCGCGGTAGAGGCGGCATCTACGATATCCGCATCACCAACCAGCGCGGCGAACACGTCGCCGAGTTCCGTGGCCATTCGCGCACCGTCAAGGGCACCCACCTGCCGCAGCCGGACGGTGAATCATAGGCGTGATGGCTGCCGCAACGCTTTGAAAATGCTGCATCACATCGACGGATCGGTGACGGTTGCGGATGTCATGCGGGAGGATTTAGGGAGGAGACATTCATGGAAGACCTTTCACCCCGCCCAGGCGATCTCGAGCCGATCGAAACCGCCTCGCGCGATGAGATCGCCTCGCTCCAGCTCGAACGAATGAAATGGTCACTCGCCCATGCTTATGAGAATTCGCCCTTTTACCGCGCCCGCTTCGATGCGGCCGGCGTGCATCCGTCAGACATGAAGACGTTCGCGGATCTTTCGAAGTTTCCCTTCACCACCAAGCAGGATCTGCGCGAGACCTATCCGTTCGGCATGTTCGCCGTTCCGCGCGAGAAGCTCTGCCGCATCCACGCCTCGTCGGGCACCACAGGCAAGCCGACCGTCGTCGGCTACACGCTAAAGGACATCGACAACTGGGCAAGCGTCGTGGCGCGCTCCATTCGTGCCTCCGGCGGCAGGCCGGGCGACATCGTCCACGTCGCCTATGGCTACGGGCTCTTTACCGGCGGTCTCGGCGCCCATTACGGCGCCGAAAGGCTAGGCTGCACCGTCGTGCCGATCTCCGGCGGCATGACCGAGCGGCAGGTGACGCTGATGGCCGACTTCAAGCCGCGCATCATCATGGTGACCCCCTCCTACATGCTGTCGATCCTCGACGAGTTCCGCCGCCAGGGGAGGGACCCGCGCGAGAGCTCGCTCGCTGTCGGCATCTTCGGCGCAGAGCCCTGGACCAACGCCATGCGCGAGGAGATCGAGCAGGCCTTCGACATGCATGCCGTCGACATCTACGGCCTCTCGGAAGTCATGGGCCCGGGCGTCGCCAATGAATGCGTGGAAACGAAGGACGGGCTGCATATCTGGGAGGACCATTTCTACCCCGAGATCATCGATCCGGCGACCGGCGAGGTACTGCCCGATGGCGAAGTGGGCGAGTTGGTGTTCACGACGCTGACCAAGGAAGGCCTGCCGATGATCCGCTATCGAACCCGCGACCTGACGCGGCTGCTACCCGGAACGGCGCGTTCGATGCGCCGCATCGAGAAGATCACCGGCCGCTGCGACGACATGATGATCCTGCGCGGCGTCAACGTCTTCCCGACCCAGATCGAGGAGCAGATCCTCAAGTGCAGTGGCCTGGCGCCGCATTTCCAAATCGAGCTCACCCGCTCCGGACGCATGGACAACATGACGGTCCATGTCGAATGCACATTGGAAGCCGCGAACGAAACGGCGCGCGACGGATCTGCAAGGGAACTCGCCCATCATATCAAGAGCGTCGTCGGGGTCAGCACGAGGATCGAGGTACACGACCCGGGCGGTGTTGCCCGCTCGGAAGGTAAGGCCAAACGGGTCGTCGACAATCGACCGAAGGAATGAGGGGCGGCCGACAGCCGTGGGAGATCCTTGCGGGAGGACTTTACGGTCCTCCCTTATTCGTGGGAATTGAGCAGGTACAGAGCTAGAGCAGGATCAACATGGCACGAACACGCGCAGTCGATTTTGAGGAAAAACAGCGTGGCATTCTGGCGAGCGCGGCCGCGGTCTTCGCCGAGATGGGCATGGAAAAGGCCTCGATGGCGCAGATCGCTGCGCACAGCAACGTCTCCAAGGCACTGCTTTATCACTACTATCCGAGCAAGGATGCGCTGATCTTCGACATCATCCGCACGCACCTCAGCGAACTCGACGCCGCAATCGAAGTCGCCGATCGGCCTGACCTCGCCCCGGAAAAGCGGTTGCGGCTCCTCGTGCGCCAGGTGCTCGAAAACTACCGCGATGCCGACGACCATCACAAGGTTCAATTGAACGGTACGAGTGCGCTTTCGCCGGAGCAGATGGCAGAAATCCACGCCATCGAGCGACGCATCGTCAAGCGATTCTCAAGCGTGCTCAACGACATTAATCCCGACCTCAACAAGGACCGTCCGCTGTTGATGCCGGTCACCATGTCGCTCTTCGGGATGATGAACTGGGTCTATATGTGGTTCCGGCCCGACGGTCCCATCAGTCGCGACGACTATGCCGACCTCGCCACCACACTGGTTCTCGAGGGCATCAAGGCGGTGCGCTGACCTTTCGTTCAGACACCAGCTTTCAGGCGGTCGCCCCGCCTTCACCCCCCGCGTCGCTGCCGCGCTTCGTCAGTCTCTCGACTTCGCGACCATCGTCAGCACGTCATACTCAGCGACGGTCGCGCCCGTCTGATTCGTGACGCGGCAGTCCCAGCGCACTTCGCCATGCTCGGCATTCACCCGCGGATTGATTTCCTTGCAGGTGAGCCGGACCTGCAGCGTGTCGCCGGGATAGACCGGCGTCAGGAAGCGCAGGTTGTCGACGCCGTAGTTCGCCAAGACCGGTCCCGGGGCAGGATCGACGAAAAGACCCGCAGCAAAGGAGACGATCAGATAGCCATGTGCGACAAGTCCGTCGAAGAACGGATTGGCGCGCGCGGCGTCCTCGTCCATATGCGCGTAGAAGGTGTCGCCGGTAAAACTGGCGAAATGCTCGATATCCGCAAGCGTGACGGTGCGGGTTGCCGTCACCAGCTGGTCGCCGATCCGAAGCTCGGCAAGCGACTTGCGGAACGGATGCTCGCCGTCGATGCGCACCTCGGCACCCTCGACCCAGCGGCCGGTGACCGCCGAAAGCAGCGCCGGCGTACCCTGGACGGCCGTGCGCTGCATGTAGTGCTTGACGCCACGCATCCCCCCAAGCTCTTCGCCGCCGCCCGCCCGGCCCGGCCCGCCATGGACGAGACCGGGCAATGGCGAACCGTGTCCGGTCGAGGACTTCGCGCTGGAACGGTGGCCGATCATTACGCGACCGTGGAATGGCGCGATGCCGAGCACTAGCTCCTGTGCGATGCGTGAGTCATCGGTGAAAACGGAGGTGACGAGGCTGCCCTTGCCGCGCTTCACAAGCGCCACGGCTTCTTCCGCCGTGTCATAGGGCATGACAGTGCTGACCGGACCGAAGGCCTCGACATCGTGAACCGCCCGCGCTGCGCCCGGCCTGTCGCAATAGAGCAGGACGGGATTGAGAAAGCCACCCGCCTCCGCGTCGCCTGATACAACGAGCGGCCTCGAGGGATCGCCGACGACGATCTCCGCATCGGCAGCAAGATCGCGAATGCGCGCCCGGACCTCCTCGCGCTGCCCGAGGCTTGCGAGCGGCCCCATCCGCACGCTCTCGTCGGCCGGGTTGCCGAGGGCGATCTTGCCAAGCCGCTCGTCGAGGGCCGCGATGAGCGCGTCGCAATGGCCGCGTGGCGCAATCACCCTGCGGATGGCCGTGCATTTCTGCCCGGCCTTCGCCGTCATTTCGCGCGCGACCTCCTTGACGAAGAGATCGAATTCCTCCGTTCCGGGCCCTGCGTCGAGGCCGAGTACGGCCGCGTTGAGGCTGTCGGCCTCCATGGTGAAGCGGACGGAGTTTTCGACGATTGCAGGATGCGTCTTCAGCTTGCGTCCGGTCACGGCCGAGCCGGTGAATGTGACGGCGTCCTGGCCCTCGACATGGTCGAGAAGGTCCCCGACGGAGCCACAGACGAGCTGCACGGCCCCTTCCGGCAAAAGCCCCGTCTCCACCATTCGCCGCACCACGAGCTCCGTGAGATAGGCGGTCTGGCTCGCCGGCTTGACGATCGCCGGCATGCCGGCAAGCAGCGTCGGCGCCAGCTTCTCGAGCATCCCCCAGCAGGGAAAGTTGAAGGCGTTGATGTGGATCGCCACGCCTTCGAGCGGCGTCAGGATGTGCTGGGCCGAAAATGTCCCGTCGCGCGACAGAGCCTCGACCTCCCCGTCGACGAGAACACGGGTATTCGGCAGTTCGCGCCTGCCCTTCGAGGCATAGGAGAACAGCGTGCCGATGCCGCCTTCGATGTCGATCCAGCTATCGGTGCGGGTGGCGCCGGTGACGGACGAAAGCGCATAGAACTCGTCTTTGCGCTCCATCAGCGCCTGCGCGACCGCCTTCAGCATCGCCGCCCGTTCATGGAAGGACATACGGCGGAGCGCCGGGCCGGCCTTTTCGCGCCCATAGGCGAGTGCGCCGGCAAAGTCGATTCCGGTGGAATCGATCAGCGCCACCGGGGCGCCGGTCGCAGCATCGAGCAGGGCCATGCCTTCCTTCGCGCCCCTCATCCAGACGCCGCCGACATAGCTTTCGAGCCGGCGGGGGCGGTCTGCCATTACGTTCATCGCGTGTTCCTTCCGTCAGTTCAGATTCAGGGCGGCAAGCTGCGTATCCACGGCCGCCTGCCACGCCGCGAGCAGAGACTCGTTGGGCGCGTGGCGCAGACCGAGACGGGCGAGCATCTCATAGCGCGCCGAGCCGGCGAGGCCGAAGCTCGCCGCCACGCGCGGCCGCCAGTAGGCAGCCGCTTCCCGCGCCGCCCGCCGTCCCTCCTCCGAAGCGGCGATGCGCATTAGCCCTTCGACCCCGAGCTCGGCGTGGCGTGTCTCGCGCGGCAGGATCGCCCGGAACGCTTCGGCGAGCGGCTGGTAGGAGACGCGCGCCAGTTCGCCAAGCTGGATGACGACGGCCTTGCCCATCAGCACGTTCATGACGACGGCGTCGACCCAGCCTTCCAACGGGTAGTGCAGCACCGATAGCCGCATATCGCCGCCCCGGCGCTCCGCACCGATATCGGCATCGCGGGGAAGCCGCTCCGACCAAGGATGGTGGACGGCATAACGGGCCGTATCGGCCCCGAAGCTGCCCATGACCTCGAGCACCTTTCCGGCGTGATCGGCCTTCTCCAACACGATGCGCGCCGCCGCGATGCGCTCCTTGATCCCCGGAGCATCGTTGATGACATCGGCGAAGCCCGCCGACCCGGCGAGCTCGCTATCGACGAAGCTCGCCATCAGCCGCAACAGCTCGCCGCGATAGCGCGGCGGTGCATTGTCCGGCGAGGTCAGCACGCCGCCCTGGGCGAGATAGTCCTCGATCGGCATCGTCTCGAACATCGAATCGGACGTCGAATTGGACATTGGCCCCTCCCTTTGAGGTCGCGTGGTCACTGGTCGTAACTGACGACGATACGGTCGCTCAGCGGATAGCACTGGCAGGTAAGCACATATCCCTGCTCTACCTCGTAGTCCTCCAGCGCATGGTTGGTCTCCATCTCCACCTCGCCTTCGATCACCTTGGCGCGGCAGGTGGAACAGACGCCCGCCTTGCAGGCATAGGGCGCATCCATCCGGTTTTCGATTGCGGCTTCGAGCAGGCTCTGCCCCTGCTTCGGAAAGCTGAAGTTACGCGTCGTGCCATCGAGGGTGACGGTCGCCTCGCAGTTTGCGTGCCTGTCGGCACTGTCTGCGCTTGTGACCTTGCGCCGCGCCCGGCCGGGCTGCGAGGAGGCGAACAATTCGAACTTGATCTGAGCGTCGCCAAGGCCATGCGCGCGAAGCGCCGCGGCGATCGCCAGCATCATCGGTTCCGGCCCGCAGATGAAGGCGGTGTCGACCGACTTCAGATCGATCCAACTGCGGAACAGGGCTTCGCATTTCTCCGCGTCGACCCGTCCGGTGAAGAGATCGATATCCTGGGCTTCGCTTTCGAGGACATGCAGTGCCGCAAATCGCCCGAGATAGAGGTTCTTGAGGTCTTCGAGCTCCTCGCGGAACATGATCGAGCTGACGTGACGGTTGGCATACACCAGCGTGAACTGCGAGCGCGGTTCACGCGACAGCGTCGTCTTGATGATCGAGAGGATCGGCGTGATGCCGCTGCCTCCGGCAAAGCCGAGATAGTGTTTCGCCACCTCCGGCTCGATCGTCGTGAAGAAGGCCCCCATCGGCGGCATCGCCTCCAGCGTGTCGCCGGGGCTCAACTCCTCGTTCGCCCAGGTGGAGAAGCAGCCGCCGTCGACGCGCTTGATGCCGACCTTCAGCACGCCTTCGTCCTTTCCGGCGCAGATCGAATAGGAACGGCGCAGTTCCTCCCCGTCGAACAGGCGGCGGAAGGTCAGATATTGCCCCTGCGTGAAATCGAAGGCGGCCCGGTCCTCCTCGAGCGGCTGAAGCGTGACGACCACGGCATCGCGGGTTTCGCGCCGGACCTCGGTAACCTGAAGGGGGTGGAAACGTGCCATTTAAGCGGGCCTCACTCCTCGCATCGCGTCAGATGCACTTGAAATAATCGAAGGGCTCGAGACAGTCGGCGCAGCGGTAGCTCGCCTTGCAAGGCGTCGAGCCGAACTGGCTGACCTTCTCGGTCCGGGTCGAGCCGCAGCGGGGACAGGCAACCGTCAGGTTCGAGTGACCGGAGAGGCGTTCGACCCGCTTGAGCAGCCTGCCATCGGCGGCGGTACCGTCGATTGGCGGCGCGATGCCGTAGGCCTTGAGCTTCCCGCGAGCCTCGGTGCTGATCCAGTCGGTGGTCCAGGCGGGCGAGAGCCGACGTTCGAGCCGAACCCTTGCGATCCCCTTCTCGTTCAGCGCCTGTTCGATATCGAGGTTTATGACCGTTGTGGCGGGACAGCCCGAATAGGTCGGCGTCACCGTCACTACCAGCGTGTCGCCGTCCCAGGCGACATCGCGGACGATGCCGAGATCGGTGACCGAGATCACCGGGATCTCCGGGTCTGGCACTTGCGAGAGCCAGTGCCAGACGTCCCTGATCGAAGGCTGTGTCGCCGTCGTCACGTGAGCCTCCTACCAGTTCGCGCCCGGATAGGCGCGCTGCAGGAACTGCAGCTCGGCGAGGATATAGCCGAGATGCTCCGTATGAAGACCGCGCTTGCCGCCCTTGTGCATATAGCCGTCGGCCGGCTTCTTCAACGTCGCCTCCGAGAGCGTTTCGGCGACCAGCGCGTCCCACTCTGCCTTGAGGCTTTGCGGTTCGGGTGCAACGTCGGCGGCCGCGAGCGTCGCGTCCGAGGCTTCGTTGACGAACATCTCGCCGGTATAGGCCCAGAGATCGTCGACCGCCTCCTGCATGCGGGTGTGACTTTCCGCCGTTCCGTCGCCAAGACGGATAACCAGATCGTGGCTGCGCTCGATATGGTAGGCGGCCTCCTTCGACGCCTTCTCGGCGATCTCGGCGATGCGTCGGTCGGAGGAGGCGCGAAGACCTTTCAGATAGAGATAGTGCCACGCGTCGAAGAGGAATTGGCGCATCAGCGTCTTGCCGTAATCACCGTTCGGCCGTTCGGTAAGCAGGAGGTTACGAAAATCGCGTGCGTCGCGGAGATAGGCAAGATCGTCCGCGCTGCGGCCCCTGCCCTCGATCTCTCCCGCAAGTCCGAGCCAGAGCTGCGTCTGTCCGATGAGGTCGAGCGAGGTGTTGGCAAGCGCGATGTCTTCTTCGAGTGCCGGCGCATGGCCGCACCATTCCGACAGGCGATGGCCGAGGATCAGGGCATTGTCACCCATCCTGAGCAGGAATTCACAAAGATCGGCCGGGTCGACCGCCGATTCCGTCAATGTCGCATGAGCCATCACATGTGCCCCACTTCTTCCGGTACGTCGAAGAACGTCGGATGGCGGTAGACCTTGGAATTCGACGGATCGAACAGCGGGCCTTTGTCGGAAGGCGCGCTGGCGGTGATGTCAACCGATCGCACGACCCAGATGCTGACCCCCTCGTTGCGGCGGGTGTAGACGTCTCGGGCATTGTTGATCGCCATTTCCGCGTCCGGCGCATGCAGGCTGCCGACATGGCGGTGGTTCAGGCCGTGCTGGCCTCGAATGAAGACTTCCCAGAGGGGCCATTCGCTCGACATGGGCATATTCCTCCTGTTTGACGCCTTGGTCTATTCTGCGGCAACCTTTTGGGTACGGCGGGCGGCGGCCTTTTCGGCATGGGCGACCAGCCCCTCGCGGAACCAGGCGCCGTCCTGCCAAGCCTTCGTGCGCGCCCCGAGCCGCTCGGCATTGCAAGGGCCATTGCCGGCGATCACCTCGAAGAATTCCTTCCAATCCGGCTCGCCGAAATCGTAGCCGCCCTTTTCCTCGTTCCACTTGAGTTCCGGGTCGGGGACGGTCAGACCGAGATAGTCCGCCTGCGGCACGGTCTGGTCGACGAACTTCTGCCTGAGCTCGTCATTCGAGTTCTGCTTGATCTTCCAGGCCATCGATTGTGCCGAGTGAACGGAGGCATCGTCAGAAGGGCCGAACATCATCAGCGACGGCCACCACCAGCGGTTCAGCGCATCCTGCACCATCGCCTTCTGCGCCGGCGTGCCCCTCACCATCTTTGCGAGGATGTCGAAGCCCTGGCGCTGATGAAAGCTTTCCTCCTTGCAGATCCGGACCATGGCGCGCGCATAGGGCCCGTAGGAACAGCGCTGCAGCGGCACCTGGTTCATGATTGCGGCGCCGTCGACGAGCCAGCCGATGGCGCCGATATCCGCCCAGGAGAGCGTCGGGTAATTGAAGATCGAGGAATATTTCGCCTTGCCGCTGTGCAACTGTTCATACATCTCGTCGCGGCTGATCCCGAGCGTCTCGGCGGCGCAATAGAGATAGAGGCCATGACCGGCCTCGTCCTGGACCTTGGCGAGCAGGATCGCCTTGCGTTCCAGGGTCGGGGCGCGGGTAATCCAGTTACCTTCCGGGAGCTGGCCGACAATCTCCGAATGGGCGTGCTGGCTGATCTGCCGCACCAATGTCTTGCGGTAGCCCTCCGGCATCCACTCCTTCGGCTCGATCCTCTGCCCGGCATCGATGCGTTCCTGGAAGGCGCGCTCCTCGGGCGCCATCTCATCGAGCGATTTGACGCGGGCCGCGTCGGTTTTCACCATTTGCGCATACATGGGTCTTTCTCCTCCGTCAGACGCGCTCGAGAATGAGGGCGATGCCCTGGCCGACGCCGATGCACATCATGCACAGCGCATAACGGCCGCCCTGGCGCTGAAGCTGATAGGCGGCCGTCGTCACCAGCCGCGCGCCGCTCATGCCGAGCGGGTGACCGATCGCGATCGCGCCGCCGTTCGGGTTCACATGCGACGCGTCATCCGGCAGGCCAAGGTCGCGCAGCACCGCAAGGACCTGCGAGGCAAACGCCTCATTGAGTTCGATCACGTCCATCTGGCCGATCGTCAATCCGGCCCGTTCGAGCACCTTGCGCGCCGCGGGCGCCGGACCGATGCCCATGATCCGCGGCTCGACGCCTGCCGCCGCCATCGCGACGATGCGCGCCTTGGGCCCCAGGGCGTGAGCCCTGATCGCCGCTTCACCGGCGATCAACAGCGCCGCCGCGCCGTCGTTGACACCCGATGCATTGCCCGCCGTCACCGTGCGCTCGGGAGCGTTCACCCCCTTGAGCCTGGCGAGTTGGTCGACCGTCGTGCCTGGACGGGGGTGCTCGTCGCGGTCGACGAGGATCGGCTCGCCCTTCTTTTGCGGCACGAGGACCGGAACAAGCTCGTCGGCAAAGATGCCCGCTTCCTGTGCAGCGGCCCAGCGCGCCTGGCTGCGACCCGCGAATGCATCCTGATCGGCGCGACTGACGCCGAAATCTTCTGCGACATTGTCGGCCGTCTCCGGCATGGAATCAACACCGAAGGCCGCCTTCAGCTTCGGGTTCACGAAGCGCCAGCCGATGGTGGTGTCGTAGATCGCATTCGAACGCGAATAGGCGCTCTCGGGCTTGGGGATCACGAAGGGCGCACGGCTCATGCTTTCGACGCCGCCGGCGATTACCATATCGCAATCGCCCGCGCGGATCGCGCGCGCCGCCATGCCGACGGCGTCCATGCCCGATCCGCAGAGCCGGTTTACCGTCGTCGCCGGCACGGAATCCGGCATGCCGGAAAGCAGGACCGCCATGCGACCGACATTGCGGTTGTCCTCACCCGCCTGGTTGGCGCAGCCATAGATCAGATCGTCGACTTTCGACCAGTCGACGTCCGGGTTGCGCTTCATCAAACCTGCGAGCGGCAGGGCTGCCAGATCATCCGCTCTGACGGAAGACAAAGCACCGCCATAACGGCCGATCGGGGTGCGTACCGCGTCGCAGATGAAAGCTTCGGACATACGATCCCTCCCGACTGGGCCGGCTAATTACATTAACCGACCGATCGGTCATTATATAGACCAAAACACGTCACAGTTCAACCGACCTTTCGGATATTTCTGTGACATACCGGGAGACGGCTTGAACTGCCTGCGAAGCAGCGCGCACCAGAGATGAAGGAGCATCCAGCCTGTCAGGGATGCACGCGTCGATGCCGGCGATGTGATCAGGACGCTGACGATTGTGTTGTTGGGAAGGAATGAGAAGCGTTTACCCTGTCAATCATTTTTGAAGAGGCGTACCGGAATCGCGGAATCAGACCTTCCTCTCTGATCAAACCGTAGATAGCGTCTCCCGCGTAGCTGCATCTCTGGGCTACGCCCCCATCCAAAGAAGGCAACTGGATGTGGACTTGCCCCGCCATCGTGCGGGGCTTTTTTCGTAGCGCGAAGGCTACGGAACCCATCCAGTGGACTCGAGTCGGATACCTACTCCCAACCTCTTCGGGGTTTCGATCACGAGACGACCTTCAAGGCGTGTCTTGACGAAGCCTTTGGCGCACCAGACTGGTACGAATTCGATCTCGCGACGGATTGCCCGCTTCAGCGCCAGAAGCGCCTCGTGTCGACAAAGATATCATGTGCTTCCGCGGCATCGTCCAGAAGCTTCTCCTTGTCGGCCGCACTGAAAAGCTCCTCCGCACCTGATGCTTCCGAAAGCTCGAGCTTCGCCAGCATATCGGGAGCGGTTACGATATCGTTGAGGCTGCCAAGTTGATCCTGGAGTCCCTCCATCGCCATGATGAACCTTTTGTGACGTTTGGTTTTCGCCTTACCCTTGTAGAGGGGGCCGAAAAACTCCGCTGCATAGCGCAGTTTTTTTGCGGAAATGCGCAGTTCATGACGGGTCTCGTCATCGAGATCGATCAGATCGCTGCCTCCGTTCGCCACTTTCTTCCAGAGCTTGTCCAGTACATTGGATGCGAAATTCCTTGCTGGCTGGACGAGCAACGCCTCGCCCGTCTCGTTGCTCCGCCAGTTCTTGATGGAAATCCATTCGGCGAGGTCGATCATCAACGAGCGGGCGCGCACGGAAGAAAAGGCGGCATTAACCGCCCCATAGGCATCCTTGCGCGCCGCTTGAAGGCGGCTTGAAAAGCCTTCATCCGACGCGCGCTTGATGATGACGTCAATGTTGCGCGCATCGCCGAGTTCCGAGGTGAGCCAGCGCAACTCGTCGCGCATGTGGTCGAAGCGGCTGTCGGCGAACAGCGACTTGCAGATTGAGAAAAGGGAGCGCAGCCGCCGCAGCGACACGCGCGCCTGATGCAAAGCGTCGGCATTGCGCGACCAAGACAAGGCCATTTCGTTGAGGCGAAACTGTTTGAGACACGTTGCGGCCAGGTGCGCGAAAGCCGTGGCTGCATTCATGTCGGGGGTGATTGGGGTGACGCTCGCTTTTACGGCACCAGGTGCGGGGTCAAGCAGACGATAGCCGCGCTCCGCTTTGGTTAGCACGCCGATATGCGCAGGGGTGATCAGATTGACTTTTCGGGCCAAACCAAACAGCGCCTCCGGCGAGCCCGACTTTTTTTCCAGCTCTAGCTCGCAGAGCGGTGCCTCGCGATCAGCTGCAACAACTTTTCCGATATCCAAAGCGACTTCGATTGTGGCATCGCCTTCCGTCACGTTCCAACGATGCCTCTTGACATGAACCTCAAACATCGGCGCGAGGTTTTCTCCAGTCCCTGAAAGCAGGGGCCCTATCTCGGGATCGTCAAGAATCGGACTGTCGTCCGCAACCGGTCGCTGCCATTCCTCCCGCGTGAACAATTCAATCGAACCGTCGCCGGATTTGACAGTCTGGACCCGTTCATTTCCGCATTGCCGGATGTGCAACGACAGGCCGCGTTGTGCCAAGTCCCGATCGCTTGTATCGAAGTAAACAGATTTTTGCTGAAGAATGATGGGCGTGCTCTCGAAGAAATCCTTCTTCAGGAGCGACGACGCACCCGATTCGGTCAACTCGATCTTGACATCCACTTCCTGCATGATGCCCCCGGCGCGGCCTTCCCTCAGCAACGGGAAGGAAGCATCGGATGGTCCTTCATAAAGCTGTCACAAACAATCCGTTCGGTCAAAATCCAGCGAGACTGCGTGCCGGGCCATAGCGGCTCCGCCCCGCATGCACCCGGAGAACCTGAGTCTTTTTGATCCAGCGCTGTCCAAGCCGGCTGAAAGCGCTAGGTAATCTAAGACTGGACCACCGGCTCGGCTAAGGAACCACGGGGGGAAGTAGGCGTTCCAGGCTTCATGATAGGGAGAATGACCATGGCCAAGAAGAACCGCATTCCGAAGAAAATTGCCGGCGTGAAAGTCCCGAGGCCCTTGCGCAAATCGAAGGTGCTGAGATCCATGATGGCAAGTGATGTCGGACGCGATGTCCTCGCCAATGCTCTGACCGCTGGTGCGGGGGCCGCCGCCGCCGTTCTGGTCGACCATCGTGACGATGTCGGCGAGACCGCGCGAACCGCGACCAAGAAGGGAGCCAAGGCGTTTGGCCTAGCCAGCGAGGCTGTTCAAAGCGGCTTCTCTGCCGCCATGGATGTGGTGAAAGATACCGTCTTCCCCTCCCCGAACCCGAAGAAGAAGAAGAGCAGCAAGAGCAGGTCGGCACCCAAGCGCGCTGCCATGCATTGAACCGGCTGGGCTTTACGGAGGCTAGGCCCTCCCTCACTCATTCCCGCTGAGACTCCCGGAGCGGGAGCCGACAAGCGGAACGGAAGGCTGGGTATCGCCCGGCTCATGCTCGACTGAACGGAGGTCCCGCCCGCGGAGTCGCAGGAGATCGTACGCGTCGTCGATTCCCAATTTCGCGGCTCTAGCCAATCCCACGCCCAGGAGCCGTGCCGCGATCATCGGATGTTCGCGGATCAAGACGGAAACGGCGCGTACGCTCGCGGCCACGATCAGCCGGGATGCGAATTTGTCGCCATATTTTAGGATCAGGAAGCGCTCGATCGTCTCGAGCCCGCTTCCCTCATCCGGGTCGTCAGCTTCGCGCGCCGCTGCTCTTACCGCAACGGCGCGCGCTGGCGAGGGAAGTGGTTTTCGCTCCGCTTGCTTTTGAGGGGTGGATCCGAGTCGCGAACGACTTCCATGGCCGCAGAAAACGCCGCCTGCAGCGCCTCTCCCGCCGTGCCGACCGCCTTAACGCCTTTACGAGACGCTGCCTTGGCGGAGTCCGTCACTTCTTCTCGGTGCCCGATCAAGATCGCCGCAGCAGCGGCTGCACCGGCTGTCAGTGCGTGGGCGAGCACATCTCGCCCACCACTGTTACCCATCATCGCGCGCAGCATCTTTGACTTTCGCAAAGGCTTCGGGACCTTGACACCGGCGATTTTCTTCGGGAGGCGGTTCTTCTTGGCCATTGGCGGTCTCCTCACTGCGGAGACAACGTGCCGGACTTGCCGGTGGTTCCGGTCGCACCGCTGGCCGAAACGTGCAAGCTGAACGTTCCACCGCCGGAGCTCAGGCCGATATCTCTTGGTCAGACGGTGGTCGCGGCGGCCCCTTGCCTGACACCGAAGACGCCGGTCGGTCAGAGACGCAGCAGAAACAAAAAAGCTCCTCGGCGCGTTTGCGGAGGAGCTCTGTGTGATGACGTTCTGGGCAGAATTTGCGATTGGTTGCGGGGGCCTGATTGCGCAGAGACTTGTAATTTCCTGACGCCAGATCTGTGGTCTACTTTCTTGCTCTGCTGAGCCGGCACGAAGTTTCGGTGTGGCTGCCCGCCGCGCATCAAGCAGGAATCGAGAAGGTGGTCCTGCCTCGCGCCCCGGTTCTGTCGTGGCTACGGCTGCTCTCGACCCATTGCTGAAGTTCAACAAGCGATAGTCCGATGCCTGCTGAGGTAACCAGGAGCGGACCTCGGTTAAACCGAGGCCCAGGCGGCCGATGAGTAAACGTGTGCAGCGGGGAGTTTCCTCACCACCGAACCCGTAGGTAGCCAGCCGTGTTTCTCGGGGCGTATGCCGGTCCGCAACTATGCGGCTCTTCAACTCGCCTTATGTGTTCGCTGGAGTCATAAAATGCGACGGTCGTTTACCCGGCTTGCCGGCACTCATGCCAGCGCGATCACTGCTTCAATCTCCACCTGCGCCCCCTTCGGCAGCCCACTCACCTCGTAACATGCGCGGGCGGGGAATGGATTCTGGAAGAATGTGGCATACACGGTGTTGATGTCCGCGAACCGGGACAGGTCCGTGAGCAGCACCGTTGTCTTCACCGTCCTGTCGATACCGGAGCCTGCCGCTTTGGCGATCGCGGCGATGTTCTTCAGGCATTGTCTTGCCTGCTCCACAGGATCGTTGGAAACGAACTCTCCGGTTTCCGGATCAATCGGCAGCTGGCCCGAGATGAAGAGCAGATCACCAATTCTAATTGCCTGGGAAAATGGGCCGATCGCGCCCGGTGCTTCAGGGGTTGCAATCGCTTCGATCATGGGTACCTCCGACTTTGTTTCTGGGATCAGCTGTAGCGGGCGATTGCGAGATCGGCCGCATCGATTTCCGGCTTCCGCCCGCTGACCAGATCGCTGATGAGCCGCGCCGAACCGCAGCTCATCGTCCAGCCGAGCGTGCCGTGACCGGTGTTCAGGAAGAGCCCGGCAACCTTGGTGGGTCCGATCACCGGCGTCCCGTCCGGCGTCATCGGCCTCAGGCCAGACCAGAATGACGCCTTGCTGAGATCGCCTCCCGGGAACAGGTCGCTCACCGAATGTTCGAGTGTGCGACGTCGGGCCCTGCAGAGGTCATTGGTGTAGCCGGAAATCTCCGCCATGCCGCCGACCCGGATCCTGTCGCCGAGCCTGGTGATCGCGATCTTGTAGGTCTCGTCCATCACCGTCGATTCGGGTGCACGGGATGCGTCGCTGATGGGAATCGTCAACGAATAGCCCTTGACGGGGTAGACCGGCAGCTTCATGCCGAGCGGCTTCAGGAGAAGCGGTGAATGGCTGCCGAGCGCCACGATGACAGCATCCGCGCTCAGCCACCCACGATCGGTGGCGACCCCGCTCACCCGGCCGCCCTCCTCACTCAGGCCCTTGATGTTTGTGCCATAGGCGAAACGGACACCAAGCTCCGCGGCCCTGGCGGCGAGTTCGTTGGTGAACTTGAAGCAGTCGCCGGTCTCGTCCTTCGGCGTCAGCAACCCGCCAACGATCTTTTCGCGGACGTGCTGTAGCGCCGGCTCGGCCCGGATGCAGCCATCACGGTCGAGCACCTCGTACGGCACGCCATCGGCCGCCAGCGCCTTGACATCCTTGGCCGAGGCGTCGAGCTGCTGCTGCGTCCTGAAGAGCTGGAGGGTGCCCTGCATTCGCTCGTCGTAGCCGATGCCAGTTTCAGCCCGTACATCGGCGAGAGATGTGCGGCTATAATCGGCCAGGCGCAGCATCCGGCTCTTGTTGATCGCGTAGCGCTCGGCCGTGCAGTTTCGCAGCATCTGGAGCATCCAGGTGAGCATCGCGCGGTCAAGTTTGGGGCGCAGGATCAACGGGGCGTGTTGCATCAACAGCCATTTCAGCGCCTTCGTCGGGATTCCCGGCGCTGCCCAGGGCGAACAATAACCGAAGGAGACTTCGCCTGCATTGGCGAAGCTGGTTTCCAGGGCCGGGCCTTCCTGGCGGTCGACGACGGTGACATCGTGCCCGGCCTTGGCAAGCTGGTAGGCGCTGGTCACGCCGATCACGCCGGCGCCGAGAACGATGACTTTCATGGTTTCCTCAATGATGTTTGCTCAGCGATACCGACGTTCGTAGCGACGGCCGAGAGAGGTCAGGATTTCGTAGGAGATCGTGCCGGCAGCTTCGGCGACGTCCTCAAGCGTCTGATGGGGCCCGAGAACTTCGACGAGACTGCCGAGGGAAAGCGTGCCCTCGGGCAGAGCGGTGATATCTACTGTGATGCTGTCCATCGACACGCGCCCGACGATCGGCAGGCGAACGCCGTCGTAGAAAACAGCGCCGCGGTCACTAAGACTGCGGGGAAGACCGTCGGCATAGCCGGCGGCGATTGTAGCGAGCCTGGTCTCTACGGAGGTAACGTGCGTACCGCCGTATCCCACACGCGTTCCGGCAGGGACCGTCCTTGTTTGGATGACAGCGACCTCGAGCCGAACGACGGGCTCCATGGGGTTGTGTCTGCCGGCAGTGGGGGCGCCACCGTAGAGGGCGATACCGGGACGAGCCAGCACGCCGTGATAGTCCCCGCCCAAAAAGACGCCGCCCGAATTGGCAAAGCAGACATCGAGCCCTGCGAACTCGGCGGCGATAACGCGCATCTCGGCGAGCTGATCGGCATTCTGCTTGTTGTCGGCCTCGTCGGCGCAGGCGAGATGACTCATGATGAAGAGGATTTCGAGGTTCCCGCAGCCTTTTAGATCGGCGGCCAAGGCGCTTCTTTCCTGCAGTGGAACCCCCAAACGCGACATGCCGGTGTCGAACTGCAGGACGGCGGGAAGAACGCGTCCGAGTTTCTGCCCCGCCGACGACCATCGTCGGAATTGCTCGAGTGAGTTAAGCACCGGAATGACGCCGGCGTCGGCGCAGGTGACCTCCCCTCCGGGCTGCAATCCGTTGAGCACGAATATTTGCGTGTCGTTTGGCAGGCGCAGCTTGAGCTCGATCGCCTCCAAGAGCTGCGCGACGAAGAAATGCCTGCAGCCTTGCGCATGGAGAGCTTTGGAGACCTGCTCGGCGCCCAGCCCATATGCGTCGGCCTTGACCACGGCGGCGGCCACTGCGGGGGCGACCGCAGCTGAAAGCTTTCGGTAGTTTCGCTGCAAGGCGGCGAGATCAATGGTCAGATGGCCGGAAGCGCCCGTACCAGCGTCTGCATCCCAACTTTGAATATGCGAAGCATGACGGTTCATGTGCAACCCTTTCGTTGCACGGGAACATATTGAAGCTTTCGTTGAATATCCCTCCTACTTATAATCGATTGTTTCGAAGTATGATCAGCCATCGAATAAACTGCGAACAAATGGAAGATTATGCATGGCCGCCATTGATGCGATCGACCGCAATATCCTTCGTCTGCTGAGGCTGAATGCTCGAATGAGCAATGCGCGCCTTGCGGAGGAAGTTGGCCTCTCACCTTCGGCTTGTCTGCGTCGCATACGATTGCTCGAGGAAGCCGGCGTCATCCGCGGCTACACGGCCCTGGTGGACAGCGGGAGTTCTGAGGACACGATTGCGGTGATCATCAACATCACGCTCGAGCGGCAGACCGAGGAACACCTCGACCGTTTCGAAGCTGCCGTGCGCAAGCACCCCGAGATCCGCGAATGCTTTCTGATGACCGGCGGCTCGGACTATCTGCTCAGGGTGGAAGTGGGGGGCGCGGGCGAGTTCGAGCGGATCCATAAGGAGATTCTCTCGACACTGCCCGGCGTCCTGAGAATTCATTCAAGCTTCTCAATTCGTAACGTCTTGGCCACCCGGACCAAGGGGCAACGGTGAAGTCGAGTCAATCGAGCCGACGTGTACCGGCGCCGCTGCACCGTCGATAGTCCCATCTGGGAATTTGGCCTGAAAGCACGGCTGCCGTCGGGACCTGTGCGACGGCAGCCAAATTTTGCCCTGGGGAGGAGGGGCGACGCGGTGGACACGGCGAATAGGAGAGGCTTCGTGGTCCCCACCATCGATCTATATCCTAACAGCCGAGCGGCAGATGGGCTGCCGCATTCCGAAGCTCACAAGCATGTTCATCCGTTAATTGATAGCTATACGGCCAAATTAGCTTACGCTTTTCTTGTAGACTTCTAAGCATCTACGTCTCGGCACCTCCGAGTGGGGCGGTGGACGGAGCCGAGACGTCCTAGCTCTGTGTCAGTCCCCTGCGCGCCAACTGAAAGCGAGGAACTTTGCCATGACTTGGAACGTGGCAACGGCTGTAGTCTATCCAGAGATCACGGGTTTCACCGTGCGAAGTAGATATGAGGCCTTGGGTGATGCGGGGAGGTCTCAACGCGAGCATCGACGGAGAAGACGTCGCGTAGCAAGTCTTGCGTCAGCACCTCCTCAGGCACTCCCGATGCGACAATCTTTCCCGTCTGCATGACGATCAGCCGATCGCAGACATCGCTGCATGATTCAAGTCGTGAAGCGCAATGATGCTGGTAACCGGCAGACTTGAAACCAGCCGCATCAAACTGATCTGATGGTGGACATCGAGATGGTTGGTTGGCTCGTCGAGGATGAGTTCCTTTGGCGATTGGGCCAGCGCGGGGGCGAGCTGGGTGCGCTGCTTCTCACCTCCCGAAAGGCTTTGCCAGCGATCGTGTCTCTTCGCGGTCATTCCGGTTCGCTCAAGAGCATCCCTCACGGCCGCATCGTCTGCTGGCGACCATCCAGTAAACATCGATCGATGCGGAAATCTCCCAAGTTTCACGACATCGAGCACCTGCAAATTGGAGTTAGTCGTCGCATACTGCTCGATGAATGCGACGCGCTGAGCAATGGGTCGGCGCCCAATGTCCCTAATATCCTTGCCATCGAGTGTAATCTGGCCGGACTGCGGCCTCCTAAGCCCGGCGAGCAGCCGCAACAACGAGGTCTTGCCAGCAAGCGCATCGCTTCGAAGATGAGCCATTCCTGTTCGCCCCCCGGGTCGCCGCGCCCCACCGGCGCCCGCCCCGCAGCGTATCCGCGGAGTCGTACGGACGAGGAGCGATGCGCTAAAAGCCCCCGCATTGACGGGCCGACATCCATCCGAACCGCCCTCGGATTTCTTCTCGAACCGCAATATGTGAGCCGAGGCTTCCTCAGCCAGTGAGCCATTGATCCGGGTTCTGTCTGCCCGCACGCTGGGGTGCTGGACGACGGTTGCCGTCGGCTCAATCGCGGGGCCACTAGGCCGGACGGCGGTGGAATGAGCAAAACGCACAGCAGATTGGTCTGTTTGTGCCGTTCCGACGGAGCGGTCCGCATCTCATTATTGCGGAACACAATGCTTCACCGGAGGATCCAAATGACAATCTACAACATTGCTCTTGTCGGGTTTGGTGGCGTCAATCGCGCTTTGGCCGAACTCATCGCGACGAAGAACCCGCTCTGGGAACGAGACCTCGGCTTCCGCCTGAACATTGTTGCTGTCAGCGACCTCTATCTCGGGTCCGTTATTTCGCCGAACGGGCTCGATGCCAAAACCCTGGTTGAAGCGAACTTCGCAAAAGGCGGGTTTGGACAGCTCTCTGGCGGCAGTGCGGAAGCCGACAACGAGTCAATCATCAAGACGGCGCCTGCTGACATAATCGTGGAAGCGACGTTTACAAACCCGAAGGACGGCGAGCCCGCTGTTTCGCACTGCCGCTGGGCCCTGCAGTCCGGCAGGCATGTCGTCACCACGAACAAAGGGCCGGTCGCGATCGCTGCCCAGGAGCTGAAGGCTCTTGCAAAGGCGAACGGCGTTCGCTTCGAATATGAGGGCTCCGTTATGAGTGGCACCCCTGTCATCCGCATGGCAGAAAAGACGCTCGCCGGCGCAGAGGTGAAGGGCTTCGAGGGGATCTTGAACGGTACTTCGAATTTTGTCCTCGGCCGTATGGAAGCTGGTCTTGACTTCGCCACTGCGGTCAAGGAGGCTCAGATACTCGGCTATGCGGAAGCCGACCCGACCGCCGATGTCGAAGGTTTTGACGTTCGCCTCAAGGTGGTGATCCTGGCAAACGAGCTGCTGGGGGCAAGCCTCAAGCCCGAAGAGGTCACGTGCAAGGGGATCTCCAAGCTTTCTCCCTCCGATCTCGAAACCGCGGCAGCAGCAAATAGCCGGTGGAAGCTGATCGGATCGGCGGTTCGGAATGCGGACGGGACGGTAACTGGCAGCGTTTCTCCGAAGCAGCTTCCCTTCGAGCATCCGCTCGCCGGTGTAAACGGTGCGACCAATGCCGTATCGCTTAACACCGAACTACTCGGCTCTGTCACCATCACCGGCCCTGGCGCCGGCCGGATTGAGACCGCTTATGCGCTTCTGTCCGATATTGTCGCCATCCACAACGCCCGGGCAGCCACCGCTACGAGGGAGGCCGCATGATGCAGAGCCTCGCCCTCAAGGAGACGTCCGTAGACCAGATCATTATCTGCAATCCCTTCGACGGCAGCTTTGTCGGAACGGTCTCTGAGACCAGTGCCGACAGTGTGAACCTGCTGCTTGAGCGCGCCAATCATGGCGCGCAGATCGCACGGTCCCTGCCCCGTCATAGACGCTCCGCAATTCTCGAAAAGGCGGCAGCGACTGTTGAAGCCCGCAAGGAGGATTTTGCAGTCCTTATCGTGCGGGAAGCGGGGAAGACAATCACCCAGGCCCGCAAGGAGGCCACGCGGTGTGTCAATACTTTGAAGCTATCGGCGGACGAAGCCAAGCGGAATGCTGGCGAGGTGATCCCCTTTGATTCCTATGCCGGCTCGGAATCCCGACAAGGCTGGTACACACGGGAGCCGCTCGGCATCATCACTGCGATCACGCCTTACAATGACCCGCTCAATCTCGTGGCCCACAAGCTCGGTCCAGCGATCGCAGGCGGCAATGCCATGCTTCTGAAGCCCTCGGAGCTTACGCCTTTCTCGGCCATCAAGCTGGTGGAAGTGCTGCTCGAAAGCGGGTTGCCGGAGGAAGTCATCACGGTGGCTGTCGGCGGGGCGGACCTGGGCAAAGCGCTCGTTTCGGCCAAAGATGTTCGGATGATCTCCTTCACGGGTGGTTTTTCGACCGGCGAGGCCATCGCGAAGAGTGCCGGTATCAAAAAGCTCGCGATGGATCTCGGCGGAAATGCACCGGTTATCGTCATGGAAAACAGCGATTTTGACGCGGCGGTTGAAGGGTGCGTGTCGGGTGCCTACTGGGCGGCGGGCCAGAACTGCATCGGCACGCAGCGGATTCTGGTCCAGCGGCCCGCCTATGAGCGCTTCAAGGCAGAGTTCGTCGCTCGGACTGCAAAGCTCAAGACCGGCAATCCGATGGAAGCAGATACTGACGTGGGGCCGATGATTTCCGAAAAGGCGGTCAGCCGAGCTGCTGCCATGGTCGAGCGCGCAATCGCCGCTGGCGCAACGCTCCTTTGCGGGCACAAGCCCTCCCGCACTCTCTACCAGCCAACAGTGCTGGAGAACGTGCCAGCAACGTGCGACCTGTGGAATGAGGAGGTCTTTGCACCGATTGTCATCCTGCAGCCATTCGATGAACTGGATCAGGCAATTCAGCTTGCAAACAGCCCGGAATACAGCCTCCACGCTGGTATCTTCACCAACGATCTGGAGGAGGCGCTTGATGCCGCCAACCAAATCGGCGCGGGGGGCGTCATGATCAATGACTCGTCCGACTATCGGTTCGACGCGATGCCCTTTGGCGGCTTCAAATACGGCAGCATGGGGCGGGAAGGCGTTCGGTTTGCCTACGAAGACATGACCCAGCCGAAGGTCGTCTGCATCAATCGGCTGAAGCGGTGACAGGCGCCGCTTCCTCCATCCCAGCCCATCAGTGCTTCCGGGAGTTAAAGATGTTCAAAGGATCCATCACTGCGCTCGTCACGCCATTCGCTGATGGGAAAGTCGATGAGGCTGCACTTCGCAGCCTCATAGAATGGCAGATAGCCGAGGGCTCGTCCGGGCTGGTCCCTTGCGGAACCACCGGGGAAAGTCCAACCCTCAGCCATGCCGAGCACAAGCGAGTCGTGGAGATCGCGATCGCGACCGCCAAAGGTCGTGTTCCGATTATTGCCGGGGCAGGCTCCAACAGCACCGAGGAAGCAATCGACTTTGTGCATCACGCGCAAGAGGCTGGTGCAGATGGTTTGTTGATCGTCTCCCCATACTATAACAAGCCCACGCAAGAGGGGATTTATCAGCACTTCAAGGCGATCGACGCCGAAGCTTCTCTCCCGATCATCGTCTACAATATCCCGGGGCGGAGTGTGATCGATATTCAGGTCGAAACGCTCGCCCGCATTTTCAAGGATTGCCGCAACGTAAAGGGTGTCAAGGATGCGACGGGCAATCTCCTGCGCCCGTCGCTCGAGCGGATGGCCTGCGGCAAAGAGTTCAATCTTCTAACCGGCGAAGATGGGACGGCTTTGGGTTATATGGCCCATGGTGGTCACGGCTGCATCTCAGTGACCGCAAACGTCGCTCCCCGGCTGTGTGCAGAATTTCAGCAGGCATGCCTGAATGGCGATTACACCGCCGCGTTGGCTCTGCAAGACCGATTGATGCCCCTTCACCACGCACTGTTCCTCGAGACCAGTCCGGCCGGCGCGAAATTCGCTTTGGCTCAACTCGGTAAAATCAGCGGCGACTTGCGCCTTCCGCTCGTTGAGGTTAGCCCATCGGTTCAGAAAGCAATCACTGCTGCAATGCGCCACGCCGGAATTCTGCATAAGGGGAGTAGAGAATGAGAATTGAACACATGCATCGAGGGAATTGAAGTCGACGCCGATTGCGAAATATGGCGCTGATTTCGTCAGCCTAACAGGGTAGGAAAATGGCTGTTTTTACCGAGCTTTCTGATGAAGATCGCCAGTCGATCACTGCAGCCTATCGGTTTAAGTCGCTTTTGTCAGTGATTGGGATCGCTGACGGCGACAGCGAGACGACCTACCTGTTTCGCTCCCAGGAAGGCGAATTCATCGTTACGCTCTTCGAGAACGGAGCCCAGGCTTTAGATCTCGAAAGAGCCTTCGAAACCATGGAGGAGCTCCATCGAAAGGGCGTCCCCTGCCCCAAACCGCTGCGCACCGTCGAGGGACACGCCACGTGCCGGGCCGCAGGTCAATTGGTTGCCGTCGTCAGCTTCGTACCGGGCTCTTCATGCACCATTGCAGGCGCGGCAAAATGCCGAAGCCTGGGTCGTGTGATGGCTCAAATCCACACTGTCTTGGAACGAAAGGCAAAGCGCACATCAACGGATCTTCCAACTGGGGCAGTTCATGGCGCGTTGGCCCAAGAGAATGTCTTTTTTCTTGGAGAGGAAGTAAGCGGGGTCATTAACTTCAGGCTGCGGCACGACGACGTGCTGGTGTCGGAGGTTGCTGATGTGCTTGTCGGTTGGGCGGGCGAAACCAACGGCGAACTGAACAAGGAGCGGGCGCGCGCCCTACTGCAGGGCTATGAAGAGGTTCGAAGCCTGAGCGGCGCGGAAAAGGAGGCATTACCAAGCTTCGTAATGGCTTCGACATCGAAGCGATTTGCGAGTCAGAAGGAAAGAGCCTTACTACCGGAAATCGCCGTGATAGCTTATCGATCGGTAACGCCCGAAATCACGGGCTAATCGACCGGCACCGACCCCATGAAATATCTTCTCGATCGAACCGACGAACAGATACTTGTCGAATTGAAGGCAAACGCCCGGATCTCGCACGCGGAGTTGTCGGCGAAGGTGAATCTCTCGCGTAACGCCGTGCGAGTGCGGATCGAACGACTTGAGCGCGAAGGCTTCATCAAAGGATATACGATCGTCACCGGTGATGGAGGGAGCAGCCAACACGTTACGACCGCACTGATCTTCGTCTATCGGCACGATCGCATGAGGGGGAGCGACGTTATTCAGGCGCTGCGGAAAATCCCGGAAGTCGTGGCTTGCGACGTTATGACTGGCGACTTCGATCTCCTCGTCAGGGTCGAGTCCCCCGAGGCTGACCGCATCCGGCAGATTTGGCAGCTCATAGCCGAGATGCCTGGGGTACGCGATACGCTGACCGCGTTTGCTCTCTCCTCTGTAATCCGAAAATAGACTGCCGCAAAGCAGAGGCACATCTTGTTTCTGACCTTCCAAAAGAAGGCACTTTCAGGTCTGCGATCGCTCGACATCGAGCGCGTGGACGCTTTTGTTAACGCCGCTCTAAAGCCGACATTCAGGCGACATAAATTGTCGTCTTCAAGTGAAATGGGGCATGCTTCTGACGGCCCGCCCCGGCCGCATGGCACTGTCGAGAGGTTCAAACCATGATAACTGAACGAGGAACCCAGTTCTATATTGGCGGGGAGTGGCAAGAACACGCGGACGCACCGAGTCTGCCCGTCGTTGATCCGGCCTCGGAACGGACTATTGGGCGTATCGCCGCCGGAGACGCAAACCACGTCGATCTTGCGGTTGCGGCAGCGCGCAAGGCCTTCCCCGCCTTCTCTCAATCATCTGTGTCCGACAGGCTCGAGCTGCTCGGCAGGGTGCATGCGCTACTGAACGAGAGAGCGGAATTATTCGCCGAGACCATCGTCATGGAGATGGGCGCGGCGATCAGCTTCGCGCGAGCCTCGCAGGTTTTTTTCGCTGCCGAGCACGTTCGCGTCCAGATGGAGGTGCTTCAGAACTACCCCTTCCTGACGATTAATGGGCACACCGCAACGGCCAAGGAGCCGATCGGCGTTTGTGCTTTGATCACCCCGTGGAACTGGCCACTCTACCAGATTACCGCCAAGCTTGCCCCAGCGATCGCGGCGGGTTGCACCGTCGTCCTCAAACCCAGTGAACTGTCCCCCTACAGCGCCTTGCTCTTCGCCCAACTGATGCACGACGCCGGTACTCCGCCAGGAGTGTTCAACCTGGTCAATGGCACTGGTGAGAGTGTTGGCGCAGCTCTTTCCAGCCATCCAGATGTCGACATGATCTCGATCACCGGCTCAACCCGCGGGGGGGTACTCGTCGCACAGTCGGCAGCCCCGACGGTCAAGCGGGTGGTCCAGGAACTTGGCGGCAAGTCGCCCAACATCCTGCTCGATGACGCCGAGTTTGGGGAGGCGGTACCGAAAGGCGTCCTTGCCGGCATGCGCAATGCCGGCCAATCATGCAGCGCCCCGACCCGCATGCTCGTACCCGCCCATCGGCTCGCCGAAGTCGAGGATCTGGCCAGCAAAACCGCGCACGCCATCCGCGTCGGCGATCCGAGGGATCCGGCGACCACCATGGGGCCCATCGCCAATCGCCCTCAGTATGAGCGGGTGCAGGCTATGATCCAGGCGGGAATTGACGAAGGCGCGAAGCTTCTGTGCGGCGGACTGGGACGTCCAGCAGGTCAGGAGCGAGGCTTCTTCACGCAGCCGACGATCTTTTCCGAGGTTCGGCCGGACATGCGCATCGCTCGCGAGGAAATCTTCGGGCCGGTACTGGCGATCATGTCCTACCGGGACGAGGAAGAGGCAGTCGCGATCGCCAACGACACGGTTTATGGACTGGGCGCCCATGTCCAGTCCTCGGATCCGGAGCCGGCACGGCGGGTTGCCGCCCGGATCCGGGCCGGGCAGGTTCATATCAACTATCCGGCGTGGGACGGGACGGCCGCTTTCGGTGGCTACAAGCGCTCGGGCAATGGGCGCGAATATGGCGTTCACGGGCTCGAGGAGTATCTCGAGACGAAGGCCATCCTGGGCTACTGACGACCCGGTTCCGCGCGAGCGGCTTGCCAGGGCGGCGGCTTCAGCGCCTGTCGAAGCATCGTCAGAAAGGCAGCAGTCCGGGCGCTTCGCCCGTGACGCGAGCCGAGCATCGCGACAATGTCGGCTGGTGGGAGCTTCCAGTTGGGCAGCACCTGCCGCAGCCGTCCGTCAGCGAGATCTTCAGCCACGTTCCACTCCGAACGGATCATGATGCCCTGACCGGCAAGCGCCCACTCCCGGGTGACGGCACCATCGTTGCTCGACATGACCGGATTGACGCGCACCGTCGCAATCTCCTGCCGCGGCCCCTTGAAGCGCCACAGCGTCACGTCCTCCTCGTTCTCGCGCACGGCCAGACAGCGATGTTGAGCAAGATCGGCGGGGGCTGAAATGGGCGGTGCCGTATCGAGGTAGCTCGGACTTGCGCAGAGTATTCGAGGGTTCGGCGCCAATGTCGTAACGACCTGGTCCAGATGCCCCGGCGCCCCGATGTGAATAACGACATCGTAGCTTTCGACGAGCAGAGCCGCCGGATGATCGGACAGCTGCAGGGTGGCGGTCGCGCCCCCGTGCTCTCGTGCGAACGCTTCCACCACCGGAGCCACATGGAGCCTTCCGAACCCGTGTGGTGCGGCGACCCTGAGGTGTCCTCGAACCGCGCGCCTGCGATCAGCCAGGGCTTCGGCAAGCGAATCGATGGCCTCGCTGACGATAACGCTGTGAGAAGCGACCAATGAGCCCTCTTCCGTGAGCCGCAGCCGCCGTCCGGACCGGTCGATCAGCCGCACCCCGACTTTCTCCTCGAGCGCACGCAGGCGCTGTGTCACCGCCGGGGGCGTCACGTTCAGCTTTCTCGCGCTTTCCGCGAGGGATTTCGAGCCTGTCAGCACCGAAAAGAAGGCAAGATCGTCGGACGTCAACATTAATCAGAACCTGAACTTACTATTCACTCGTCATTAATTGCCATCTTTATGATTTGGCTGCAAGGTGAAATCCGGAATTGGAGATCAGATCATGGTCAAAGCGACGATCGACCCCACACCCGGGCTGGCCGCCCTGACCCGCCTTGAGGGCCTGGAAACACCCTGTTTGGTCCTGGACGCCGACAGAATGGACAGGAATGTTCAGCGGCTCAGGAGCCGGCTTGACGCCATGGGAGTGTCCCTCCGGCCGCATTTGAAGACCGCCAAGTCGATCGAAGTGGCACGCCGGGTGATGAGCGCGCCGGAAGGACCCGCAACCGTCTCTACCCTGAAGGAGGCTGAACAGTTCGCGGCGGCAGGCGTCCGGGACATGATCTATGCGGTCGGCATCGCCCCAGCCAAGCTCGAGCGTGTCGCGGAGCTGCGGGCGAGCGGCGTCGATCTCGTCGTCACTCTGGATAATGTTCAGCAGGCACGTGCGGTGGCCGAGGCGTCTCGGCGGTCCGGGACGCGCATCCCGGCGATGATCGAGATCGACTGCGACGGCCATCGCTCGGGTGTGCGCGCCGCGGATCAGGTGCAGCTCGTGGAAATCGGGCAGGCGCTGACGGCAGATGCCGAGCTCCGCGGCGTCCTCACCCACGCCGGCGACAGCTATAAGGGCGGAGGCGTCGAGGCGCTGCGGCTCTACGCGGAGACGGAACGATTGGCAGTCGTGGAGGCGGCACGCATTCTGCGGACCGCGGGGCTGCCGTGCCCGGTCGTCAGCGTCGGCTCGACACCGACGGCCCATCACGCGACGGATCTCGCTGGAGTGACCGAAGTCCGCGCGGGCGTGTTCGTCTTCTTCGACCTGGTGATGGCTGGGCTTGGTGTTTGCCAGATCGACGACATTGCGCTCAGCGTGCTCGCGACCGTCATCGGACACCAGCGCGAGAAAGGCTGGATCATAACCGATGGCGGATGGATGTCGCTGTCGCGGGACCGTGGCACTGGCAAGCAGGCCGTCGATCAGGGCTATGGTCTGGTATGTGACGTGGATGGCACGCCCTATCAAGACGTCATCGTTGCCGACGCGAACCAGGAACATGGAATTATAGCGGTGCGCCCCGCATCGAATGCACGACTCCCGGACCTGGCGGTCGGAGACCGGGTGCGGATCCTGCCAAACCACGCCTGTGCGACCGCTGCGCAGCACGAAACCTATCACGTGGTCCGCGGCCGCTCACACGCTGTCGAGACCCGCTGGACCCGCTTCGGAGGCTGGTGATGCCCAAATCCATAACCGTGAATACCGATCGGGTCCCAAGCCCTGCGGGCCACTACTCACAAGCAAAGCTTGTCGGTCAGCACCTCTACATTTCGGGCCAGCTACCGATCCGACCGGGTGGAGAAGCCCTGGCGGACGACAGCTTCGCGACCCAGGCGGCGCAGGCGCTCGACAACCTGCTGGCGATTTTGGAAGCCGCAGGCGGAACCCCCGCCGATCTCGTCAGAGTGACTGCCTACATCGTCGGCGTGGCCAATTGGCCTCGCTTCAACCAGGTTTATGCGGCGCGACTAGGGGATTCCCGCCCGGCTCGCACCGTCGTTCCGGTGTCGGAACTTCACTACGGCTACCTCGTGGAAGTCGATGCAATAGCCGTCATTGCCTCCGATGCTCCTGCCACAGGGGCAGGAAACAGTGCCGTATAGATCGGCCGCCAAAGCTCAGGTCAGCCCCCATGTCTCCAATTGTCAAACGCATCCAGAACGATCAAGAGCTTCCCGCCAAGGCGGATGTCGTCGTTATCGGCGGCGGCATTGTTGGTGCAACGGCGGCGTTCCTTCTCGCGGAGCGCGGACTGTCTGTCGCCCTGGTCGAAAAGGGCCATGTCGGAGGCGAGCAGTCGAGCCGCAACTGGGGCTGGTGCCGGCGGCAGAACCGGGATGAGCGCGAGCTGCCACTCTCGGGCGTCGCTTTGCAGGTTTGGGATGAGTTTGCGGCGAAGATCGGAGAGGACGTCGGTTTCCGTCGATGCGGCCTGCTCTACGCTACCGATGATCCGCGGCAGCTGGCGGAGTGGGAGGCATGGCGTGACATGGCTCGCCCGTTCAACGTCAAT
This sequence comes from Sinorhizobium sp. BJ1, assembly GCF_002531555.1. Lineage (NCBI taxonomy): Bacteria > Pseudomonadati > Pseudomonadota > Alphaproteobacteria > Hyphomicrobiales > Rhizobiaceae > Sinorhizobium > Sinorhizobium sp. BJ1. Next base: position 58,461 of record NZ_NWTH01000018.1, on the reverse strand, counting down.
ACCAGGATGCTGAGCGCCAAGGAAGCGACTGCCGCAATTCCGGCAAACGGCCGCCGATGGCTGGGCGGGGTCCATTCGATCGATGACGGCAAGGGCGAACCCGCCATCGCCGCGCCGACGATCGCGGATGGCGCTCGCAAATTCGGGGCGACAATCCACCAGGAGTGCGCTGCCTGGGGCCTCGATCTGGTCAATCGCGCGGTGGCGGGGGTCATTACCGAAAAGGGAACCATCCGGACACAAGCCGTCCTCTGCGCCGGCGGTGCCTGGACGTCGATGTTTTGTCGCCAGTACGGCGTTCTGTTTCCGCAGGCGAGCGTGCGCCAGACGGCGCTTCGTACGCGACCCACAAAGGAATTGGGTGAGGCGATCTATACGCCGCAGTGTGCGTTGACCCGCCGGTTGGATGGCAGCTACACGCTTGCGATCAGCGGCAGGGCTACACTGGATATTACCCCGCAAGGCATTCGCTACGCCCGCTGGTTCATGCCCATGTTCCTGGCGCGTCTGAAAGCGGTGCAAATCGGCATCGGCAAATCCTTCCTCCAGGGCCCGGAGGCACTCGGTAGCTGGAATGGCGACACAACGTCCCCCTTCGAACGGATCCGCGTTCTCGACCCGCCGCCGAGCCGCCGCACCATCGCGGCCATTCTTCACCGGGTCACGGAACAATTCCCTGCGATGGCAGGCATCGAGATCGCCGACAGCTGGGGAGCCTATGTGGATTGCACGCCGGACGCGGTACCGGTCATCTCGCCGGCCGATGGCGTGAAGGGCCTTTACCTGGCCGCGGGCGGTTCCGGCCACGGCTTCGGGCTGGGCCCGGGCATCGGCCGGCTGGCGGCCGACCTGGTGGCCAACGATACGCCCTGTGTCGACCCCAGCCCCTTCCGCCTGTCGCGTTTCGTTGACGGCTCCAGAATCAAGGTGGGCGGAATTTGATCGTGGAGGGCAGATCAGGAGTAAGCCGTTATGGCGACGCGCCGGAGGGAGCCAGGAGAATGCATTGCGATGCATCGGCTTCCTAATGACCACGCCGAGTCGCTTTCACTCAGGTAAAAATTGGAGAACCAGATGTCACTACTGAAAACCATCGACCCGAATCCCTCGTTTGAGCCGAAGCATAGAACTGCCGAGCCGGATCGCCTCATCGCAGGCAGCCCCGCTTTCAAGACCTGGTTGCAGGACACCGCCAAGGAGGGCAGAGTCAATACCGGCGTTTTCGAGGCGACGCCGGGCGAGACGCACTCCATCAAGGGCGAAACGTTTGAGTTCTGCCATCTCGTCCATGGTGTGATCGAATTGACCGAGAAGGGTAAGGAGCCGGTCATTTATCGCGCGGGCGACAGCTTCGTCATGAAACCCGGCTATGTCGGAGTCTGGAAGACAATCGAGACGGTGCGGAAAATCTTCGTCACAGTCACCTGATCATTCTAGCTCGCGCTTGCAGCGGAACCCCTTCAAAGAAGGGCCCGCGCATCGTCGTCGCAGTACGGCCTGAAACCTGACCAACGAACTGGATCAACCCATGCAAACGGAAACCATCACTCTCGCGCCTTTCGAGGCGCACCATCTGGATGGTGCACTGGCGCTGTCGCGGGCAGCGGGCTGGGCGCACAGGAGAGAAGACTGGAAAATCATCTGGTCGATAAGCGAGGGACGCGTTGCCCTCGCGGGTGACCGTGTGGTGGGCACGGCCCTCATCAACCCCTTCGGCAACACCTGTTCAGCGATCAACATGATTATTGTCGATGAAAGCCAGCGCGGCCGTGGGCTGGGAAGACGATTGACCAGCGCCGTGCTCGAACTCGGCGGGGATCGGGAATGCCGTTTGACGGCGACGAGCGACGGCTTACCTCTTTACGAGAAGCTCGGCTTCGTTGCGACGCATCAAGTCGTACGCCATCAGGGTGTTGTTGGTCGGGTCGATACACCTGAAAATGTCGGGTGGATCGCGCCCGACGACGCCCTGCCAGCAATCAAAGCGCTCGATCGTGCGGCTTTCGGCCCCGATCGCGGCGCGCTCCACGATGCGCTGGCGAAGGAGGCGCCGTTTGCCGTTGTGCGCAACGGTGACAATATCGTCGCTTTCGCGGCCACGCGGCCTTTCGGGATCGGCGAAGTCGTCGGGCCGGTCGTGGCAGAGAACGCCGACCAGGCGAGGGATTTGATCGCCTTCATCCTCTCCGGTAAGGAAGGTCGGTTCGTGCGCATCGACATCCCTGAACAGAGCGGCCTTTCGTCCTTGCTCGAAGGTTGGGGGCTGCCTCGCGACGGCGGCGTGGTTGCGATGGCTCAAGGCGCTACCGGCGTGTCACAAACGCCGGAGGTCCGAACTTTCGTCCTGGCCAGCCAGGCTCTTGGCTGACCTGAATATCTCCAGGGCATACTGCTTGGAAGCACGGGCTGGGTTTAGCAGACGCTGGGGCGAATAGTCCGCCCAGCCCGTTTTCGGGCATTGCCGACCGGCAGACCTCCCCTGCCAGGTCGCTCCGTCCCCGCCTTGAAAATAGGAGGTGGGTGCGTCGGAACGGTCTCCTCGGTGCAACGGTTAAGCGACAGTGACGTAGATTTTCCGTACCGTCTCGATCGTTTTCCAGACCCAGACATAACCGGGCTTCATCACGAAGCTGTCGCCCGCGCGATAAATGACCGGTTCCTTACCTTTCTCTGTCAGCTCGATCAGTCCCTGCAGGATGTGGCAGAACTCTCGCCGGGAGTGGCCTCCCCGACGCCGGTATTCACCTTGCCCTCTTTGTCGCTGTCCTGCGCCCAGGTTTTAAAGGCGGGTGCCCCCGCAATGAGGCGAGCCGGAAAGGGCTGGGATCGGTACAGGGTGTATCATCGGCCGCTAGGCGGCCAATGCCCGGCCGGAGCCCGAAGCCGTTTCCGGAGCTGCCCGCGACCAGGTAAAGACCCTTCGCACCATGCTGAAGCTCTCGTGCCCGACTGTCACTTGCTTACCGTCGCCACCGGTGGCGTCTCCCCGCCCAGTACTTTCTGGAAGACCTCGGCGTCCACATTTGCACCGCTAAGAATAAGTCCAACCTTTTTGCCGCGCATTGCAGAGGCTTCCTTGAGGAGCGCCGCAAGTGATGCGGCGCCGGCACCCTCGGCGACATTGTGAGTGGCGCGGTAGATGAGGCGCATCGCTTCGGCGACCTCGTCGTCGCTGACGGCGACAATCCGGGCGGCACCTTTCGCGTAGATTGCGAAAGCTTCTTCGATGGGAATGCGCACGGCCATGCCGTCGGCAAAAGTCAGCGCCGTATCGGTTTCGATCAGCCGTCCGGCCTCGAAGGAGAGCTTCGCGGCTGGCGCGTGCGTCGAAACGACGCCGATCACTTCCGTCTTCAGGCCCAGGGCCTCGCGCGCGGCGATGACGCCGCAAATGCCCGAGCCGCAGCCGATGGGCACATAGACGGTATCGAGATCGGGCACCGCGGTGAAGAGTTCCAGCCCGTAGGTCGCGACACCCCGGACGATCTCCTCGTGGAAGGGCGGTACCAAGAATAGGCCGGTTTCGGCGGCAAGGCGCCGGGCTTCGGTACGGGCCTCGTCGAAGTCGCGTCCGTACTCAATGACCTCCCCGCCAAAGGCCCGCATGGCTGCGTTCTTCTCGACCGAATTGCCGTGCGGGACAACGATCTTGGCGGCAAGACCGGCTGCCCGCGCGGCACGGGCCTGGCTCTGGCCATGATTGCCGCGCGTGGCCGTGACGATGCCCTTGGTCGAACGCCCGCTGCGGCGGAGCCAATCCATGAAGGTGATTCCGCCGCGGACCTTGAAAGCGCCGGCCGGCGTGTGGTTCTCGTGCTTGATCCAGACTGCAGCCCCTGCCTTTTCCGAAATCTGCGGCCACGCATATTGCGGAGTTGGTGACATATGCCGATAGACGAGTGCGGCGGCTTCCTCGAGGTCCTCGCGTGCGAACAGATGCATGCCTTGCTTCCATGTTGCTTCAACGCGTAACCAGCGTCGTTTTGGAGCCAATAGGGGCGGTGAAGGTCTCCGCCACCTACGGCATCTCCACCATGATCCGTCCGGGCGTTAAGTGACGGTGACGTAGATTTTCCGTACTGTCTCGATCGTTTTCCAGACCCCGACATAGCCAGGTTTCATCACGAAGCTGTCGCCTGCGCGATAAATGACCGGCTCCTTACCCTTCTCTGTCAGTTCGACCACTCCCTGCAGGATATGGCAGAACTCAAAGGTTTCGCCCTTGATGGAGTGCGTCTCGCCGGGAGTGGCCTCCCAGACGCCGGTATTCACCTTGCCCTCTTTGTCGCTGTCTTGCGCCCAGGTTTTGAAGGCGGGTGCACCCGCGATAAGGCGCTCCGGCGCGGGGGTCGCGTGCTTCGGTTCGACCGAAGGATTCGGGTCGATCGTTTTGAGTAGTGACATCTGATTCTCCAGTTTTACCTGAGTGAAAGCAAATCCGCGCTGTGGTTAGGCAAGATGCACGCGAGTCGGCCCCGGCCTCGCTACGAGATTGTCGATAACGGTAGAAGGACGGAGCGGTCGGAATCGCTGAGTGCCTACCAGCTTGCGGCGATGTACTTTGTTTCGAGATATTCGAGCATGCCGTGGTGGCTTCCCTCCCGGCCGAGCCCGCTCTGCTTCATGCCGCCAAACGGTGCGGCAGCGTCGGAGACGACGCCTCGGTTGATTCCGACCATGCCGCTTTCCAGCCGTCCGGCGACCGCAAGCGCGCGTTTGAGGTCGCTGCTGAACACATAGGACACCAGCCCGTATTCGGTGTCGTTCGCCATCTGGACGACCTCGTCCTCGGTTTCAAACGCCATGATTGGCGCAACCGGCCCGAAGATTTCTTCGCGAAGTACCTCGGCATCGGGAGAAACGTCTGCAAGTACGGTAGGCGGATAGTAGAAGCCGTCGCCGTTCAACCGGCTGCCGCCGGTAACCAGTCGGGCTCCCTTGGCAACGGCGTCGTCCACCAGGCGTTCCACCTTGGCGAGCGCGGCCTCGGTGATCAGTGGCCCAAGCTGCGTGTCCGGCGCCAGTCCTGGTCCGACCTTGATCGCGGCCATCTCTTCCGCAAACCGCCGGGTGAAGTCCGCCAGGATCCCTTTCTGCACATAGAAGCGGTTGGCGGCAGTACATGCCTCGCCGCCGTTGCGCATCTTGGCCACCATGGCTCCAGCGACAGCCGTCTCCAGGTCGGCATCGTCGAATACAACGAATGGCGCATTGCCGCCGAGTTCCATCGAACAACTGACAACCTGGTCCGCAGCCTCCCGCAGCAGTGTCCGGCCGACGCCTGTCGAGCCGGTAAACGACAGCTTCCGTACCCGCTCGTCATGCAGCATGGCGCTGACCACGGAGCCCGCTTTCCTCGTTGTCACGATGTTGACCACTCCAGCAGGAACGCCGGCCTGCCGCATAATCTCGCCGATCGCCAGCGCCGTAAGCGGGGTCTCCGCTGCGGGCTTCAGGATGCACGTGCAGCCCGCGGCCAGTGCGGGTGCCATCTTTCGGGTCGCCATTGCTGCCGGGAAGTTCCAAGGCGTCACCAACACGGCGATACCAATCGGCTCATGGTTGACGATGATCTGATTGGCGCCGGAAGGTGCAGGTCCGAATTCGCCCGGTGCCCGTACAGCTTCTTCCGCGTACCAGCGGAAAAATTCGGCGGCATAGGAGACCTCCGACCTGGCGTCCGCGAGTGCCTTGCCGTTTTCCACGGTGATCAGTTGTGCCAGCCATTCGGCCTGTTCGAGCACAAGGTGAAAACACTTCATCAGAACATCCGAACGACGCCGCGGCGAGGTCGCCTTCCAAGCCGCAGCGGCCATTTCCGCTGCGTCGACCGCGGATATTCCATCGGCGACATCGCCATCGGAAACGGTGGCGATCACATCTCCGGTCGAGGGGTCGACCACTTCAAAGGTGCGATCTTCTTTTGCAGAAACCCATTCGCCGCCGATGAACAGTTGCGTAGGAGCATCGCGGACTACGGCAGTCGAGGCGGGAGAGACAAGCGGAGTTGTTTTTTGCGCGGGAGTTGGTTTCACGTTCAGCACCTTCGCTACCAATCAGGTTTGACACGCGATCAATATAAGATTGGTTCTGCGATTGGTGTCAATATAGATCAAATTGGTTGCGGCAATAATTTGCGAGGCTCATGAACGTGGCTGCGGACTCTTCAGCCTTTGAGGCGGCAGTCAGTGGGTGTCCGAACATGAGCGTTGCGCAAAGACACCAGCCGGCTCAGCACGTAAGCATCTTACCGGCGCTGAGTTTTTCAGTGTGCGGAAAGGCTAACGTGGCAATTGCAGTGTCCTGAACACCTGTACCGGCGAGATCGGCTATTGTGATGTTTGCATCGCGAGTACGCCCGACCTTGCCTCCGGTAATCATTTGCCCAGTTCCGGAAAATCTCTGTCGCTCGCAAGCTGTCAAGTCGACCCACGGCCTAAATGTCGAACAGATTCGTCAGGGGCATGTGGTACTTCGTGATCGGCGATTTGAGCACGACGAAACTGAAGTATTTCTCTATTCCGATGTCCATTTCTGTCAGCCGCTCCATCAGCGACTGGTATTCCCCTATGCTGCTCGCCACGAACTTGACGAGATAGTCGTAATCGCCCGAGACGACGTGGCATTCGATGACTTGCTCTATATTTTGGATGGCCGACATGAAGCGGGCGATGTCGGCCTGGCGATGGTTCCTCAGGGTAATCTCTGTAAAGACAGTCAGAACCTGGCCAAGCTTTCCCATGTTGATCATCGCAGAATAGCCGCCGATATAGCCTTCTGCCTGCAGCTTCTTCACTCGCACGAGACAAGGGGTTGCGGATAAGTTAACTAGCTCAGCGAGCTCGACATAAGTCATGCGTCCGTTCTTCTGGAGCTCGGAGAGGATCTTGATGTCAATTCTGTCCAGTTTCATGTGCGCCCACCCGGTTGTTGCCACCACCTTTGCATGAGCGGTTGGAGTCTCGTCAGTGGACGAGGCTCGGTGACAAAAATCCCTCGGGTTCCAAACGGCAGCCGATCTAACGGCTACATCATTTCCGGTCTTCGGATCGCTGAGCCATCGCTGAACCGGCTCAACCTGTAAGGCGAAATGTCGGTAAGTGGCTCTTTATTCAAGACGATCTCGCTCACCAGCCGGCCAGCCCCCGGTCCGATCGCGAAACCGTGTCCGCTGAAGCCCGCCGCGATCACGTAGCCGGGGAGCTCCTCCACTCTCGAGATAACCGGCACGAGGTCTGGAGAGGTATCGATGAGCCCGCCCCAGGCGCGCTCGACCCCGATCCCTTTAAGCGCAGGGTATTCGCTTTCAAGGTTCTTCACTGCGAGCTTGACGAGTTCCGCGTCGGGCGCCGGATCCAGAATGCGGCTCTTTTCAAACGGCGAGATCTCGTCGTTCTCCCAGCTGCCGAAGGCATCGGGACCATTCCAGAAGCTGCTGTTGAGGCGGTATTTGAGCTTCTTGCCGATCTTGCTGCGATACATCTCGTAGAATTTGAATGCATATCGCATTCCTCGCGGCGTGATGTCGAGCGTACCGTGTCCGGGTACGGCAACCGTGTAGGAGCCGTCGATCCGACGCCGCAACACGAAGCTCGAAGCCGATAGGCATCCTGCCTGAACGATTTCGGGCGCCGGGGTTGTCTTAATCGCCGTCCCGGCGATGTTGGCGACTGGAACTTCGATGCCATAACGATGAGAAAAGCGGGAAGCCCATGCCCCGCCGGCGCAAACAACGGTGCTCGCTTTGACAATCCCCCGCTCCGTCCACACCCCTGTTACCCGGCCATTGGTAATGTCGAGGCCTCGAACGGCACAGTTCTGATGGAGCGACACGCCCTTTTCCTTCGCAGCCTCGGAGATGGCTGGCACGGCAAGGCTGGGCTCAGCCCTCCCGTCAGTCGGAGACCAGACGCCGCCGACCCAGGAGGACGTGCCGCCCGAGGCCCGCTCGTTCGCCTCGGAAGCAGTGAGTATCTGGCTGTGAAATCCCTGGACGCGTGCGGCCTGGCCCCACTTTTCCCAACGGGCGACATCCGCCTCATTCTTGGAGCAGTAAAGTATCCCGCTTCGACGGAACCCGAGATCGCGGCCGATCTCGGTGCCCAATTCCTCCCAGCGCCGCAGACTGTACATGGCAAGGGCAAGCTCATGGAGATCGCGGTTCTGCTGACGGACCCATCCCCAGTTGCGGCTTGACTGCTCGCCGCCAACGATGCCCTTTTCGAGCAGAGCAACGGAGACCCCTTGGCGGGAGAGTTCATAGGCCGTGCATGTACCGACGATCCCTGCCCCGATGACGACAACATCCACCTGGGTTGGAAAAGAGGCGCTGTCACGGACTTTCTGAACCTCGACCGGCATTATCTTTGTATTCCTCTGGAAATCGGGCGTGAGTTTCTTGAATAGCGCCCCCCGGAAGGAGCGCTGGTGTCCTCAATGGTTAAGCTCTATCGCCGGGCGCGGTACAGGGCGATGCGGTCCTGCATCCGATAGCCCTCAATGATCGCCGGCATGAACCACGGATTGCCACGGTAAAGGGGGATGAAGGCAGGTGGACGAAAGTCGAAGGCTGTGCGCGCTTGCTCACCATGTCCCAGCAGCTTATGAGCCGCACGCGTTCCGATCCATGGCGCCCAGACGACGCCCGAACCGCAGAAACCTGTCGCATAGACCACGCCGTCCTTCTCGAAGATGCGGGGCAGCATGTCGCGGTGCATCGCCACATTGCCAAACCAGGTGTGCGACAGGCGAACGTTCTCTAGTTCCGGGAACAGATTCACCAGGCCCCGGCGCAGAAACAGCTTCGGAGCGGCGGGATCGCCGACGCGAGAACTGTCGCGCCCCCCTAGAAGAATGCGTTTGCCGTCGGGCGTCGGGCGGTAGTAGAATCCCAGTTGCCTGCCCTCGACCATCATCATCCGCTTCGGCATCAGCCGCGCCATCACTTCTGGCGCGAGCTCCTCGGTGACAATGATCCGGCTGCGAACCGGGACCAGCCGGCGGCGCAAGAAGGGAACCGCGCCATCGGTATAGCCGTCCGTGCAGACCAGAACCTGGCGGGCCTGCACCGTGCCCGCCTCAGTCAAGACACGGAATTCGGAGCCATCCCTTTCTACCGAAGTCACGCGCGTACCTGCGTGGACGGTCAGTCCCGAAGCCAGCGCCACTCGCAGGAGTTCAGCGTGGAACTTGGCCGGGTGCAGCCCACCAATATCCATCCGCGCCATGCCGCCGCGATAGAAATCCGTGCCGATGAAGTTGCGCTGTTCGGCGTACGGCACCGCATAGGCCTCGATCCCCAATCTCTTCGCCAGCACTTCGGCGCTCCGGGCCGTCTTCTCGTAATCGTCATATCCGATTACGCCCTTGAATTGGCCAACCAGCTGAAAGTCGCACTCGAGCCCTTCGGTCCTGATGAAGTCATAAAGGAATTCGCGGGCGATCTTGCCCTCCGCCTCGATTGCAATTGCCTTCTCTTCGCCGAAGCGCCGGGTGATCGTGGTGTAATCCGGCCGAATGCTTCCGCTGGTGATACCGCCGTTGCGCGTCGAGGCCCCCTCGCCCGGGTTCATCGCATCGAAGGCTGCGACCGAACGGCCCTCGCGCGCCAGAACGAGACCCGCCGATAACCCGGTGTATCCGGCGCCTATGATCGCCACATCGAGATTCTTGGCCAGCGGCTGCCGCGGCAGCGGTCTGACCGGTGCCTCCTCCCACCAGTACGGCGTGTTCTTGTCTGCGATTCTGGATTCTTCCATGGGACTAACTTCTCGTTGCGTCGGCCAAGGGCCTTCTGGGACTGCTGACAAAGATGAGCGGCAACGTTCCATCGGGCGACGTTTCGATCAGCAGGTTCACACATCGCCCTTGAACCATCTCGCGAGCGAGTGTGGCGTTCCCCTATACTGCCGTAACCTCGTCCGGACGCCATCGCCGTCAGGCGTGATCACCGCGAACATCGAACGCGTCGCGAAGCCCGTCGCCGATGAAGTTGAAGCTGGTTACAGCGATGGTAATGGCGGCGCCGGGAATGATCGCCAGCCACGGTGCGCTCCCCAGATATTGCTGGGCACCGTTCAGCATATTGCCCCAACTGGGCAGCGGTGGCTGAATTCCATAGCCGAGGAAGCTGATATAGGCCTCCATGAGGATCGCGCGGGCGACGGTCAGGGTAGCCGCGACGATGATCGGACCCATGGCATTGGGAAGGATCTCGCGGAACATGATATGGGTTCCGCTCAGCCCCAACATGCGACCGGCCTGGACGAATTCGCGCTCGCGAAGGGAGCGGACCTCCGCCTCGACAATTCGCGCAACCTCCATCCAGCTGGTGGCAGCGATGACGACGGTAATCATGATCGGGCTTGGCTTTAGCGCAGCGGCAAGGGCCAGCACCAGGAAGATTGACGGGAAGGACAGGAACCCATCTACTGTACGCATCAGCGTCGTGCCGATCCAGCCGCCACGGTATCCCGCGAGCACGCCGACGAGGGTTCCGATCAGCGTCGACAACAGCATTGCGGAGAAACCGACCAGCAGCGAAATCCGCCCCGCCATGAAGAGCCGCGCCGCCAAGTCCCGACCCAGCGGATCGGTGCCCAGATAGTGGTGGCCGGTGAACGGCGGAGCAAAGCGGGCGCGCAGATCGATATGGAGTGAATCATATGGCAGCAGGTACGGTCCCAGGACGCACGCCAGCGTCAGGACGGCGATCATCACCATCCCGAGCAGAGCCAGATGGTGGTTCATGAAGCGATGTGCAGTTCGGCTGTTCCACCAACGCTCCTGGCGTGAATTTGCGACAATGGCGGTCATAATGGTGGCCTCCTGTTGAGCGTCCATGAGGCGCTTAGCTCAGACGGATACGGGGATCGATGATGGCGACGACGATGTCGGCGATCAGGTTGCACAGCACGACGAGTATTGCCGAGAACATCAGCAGCCCCATCACCACCGGGTAGTCGCTGTAGCCGAGACTATCGAGGAACAGCCGGCCCATTCCCGGCCAGGTAAACACCGTCTCGGTGACCAGAGCACCCGTGAGAACGCTGGGAAGCTGCATTCCCGCAAGTGTGATCATTGGCAGCAGCGCATTGCCGACGACATGCTTCATCAAGATCCGGCGTTCGCTTAGCCCCTTGGCGCGGGCTGTCTTGACGAATTCCTGGCTGATAACGTCAAGCGTCGCCGTGCGCATGTAGCGGCTCCAGATGGCGACATGGACCAGCGCCAGCACAATGCTCGGCATGATCAGGTGATGGAGGTAATTCAGGGCCGAGCCGTCGCCGATCGTGTACATATTGCCGGCCGGCAACCAGCCCAACCGGAGCGAAAACACGTAAATGCCGACAAGCCCGAACCAGAAGGTCGGGATCGACAACGCCACCATTGCACCGACCGTCGCCAGATAGTCAAAAATCGAATACCGGTGCGTGGCGCCGCGAATGCCGATCCACGTGCCGATGGCGATCGCGATGACTGTGGATGACCCCATCAACAACAGTGTTGCAACGAGGTGGCGTCCAATCACGTCCAGGACCGGCGCGCCGTCGCGGAAGGAGTGACCCCAGTCCCCCTGTACGAGGCGCCAGGCCCAGTCCAGATATTGCATCCACAGCGGACGATTGAGCCCCAGTTGCTCCTTGAGACGATCGAGATCCGCTTGCGTCATGCCGGGATCGAGCCCGAATTGCGCCAAGGGGCCACCCGGAATGAGGTTGAGGACGACGAACCCGATGACCGATACGATCAGGAGCAGGACGAGGCTCTGTGAAAGGCGATTGAGCAGGAAGCCGCGCATTGGCTCTCCTCCTTCATGACAGCGTCAATGAATGGCCGCCGCCGCAAGCGGCGGCGGCCGCTTAGGTCAGCTCTGCCAACGCCATGCTGCGGCCTTCCAGGAGGCCGTGCGGGTGTTGGCGTTGGGCTCAAAGCCCTCCAGCCCCTCCTTGCGCCCGACCACGTTGGTGTAGGCAAACAGCGGCAGGAACGGCAGATCCTGACGGACGATTTCCTGCACGCGGTTATAGATCGCGCGCCGTTCCTCCGGATCGAAGGTGCGGGCGCCTTTTTCGAGCAGCGCATCGACTTCCGGGTTGGAGTATTGGGCGGTGTTCGAGCCCTTCCCGCCCTTCGCGCCAATTGCGCTGGTGTGGAGGCGGTTGGTGGCGTCCGGATCCGCGGCAATGAGATAGGTGACGCCGGCGATCGCCGAGTCGAACTGCGACTTGAGCCAGAATTCGCCCCACATGACGGCCGCCGGCAGATTCGAAATGGTCATCTCGACGCCGATCTCCGCGAACGTTTGCTGCAGGAACTGCTGCACTTGTTCACGCAGATTGTTCCCTGCGGTTGTCGCATTGGCGAAGGACAGCCGGACCCCATCCTTCGCACGTATCCCATCCGGTCCCGGCACCCAGCCAGCTTCGTCGAGGATTTTGCGCGCCAGGTCGAGATTGAACTCCTGCGCCGGCAGGTTCGGATTGTAGTAGTAGGACTCCTTCGGCATGAAGGTTTCGGTGAGGGTGCCTACGCCGAAGTAGATCGCGTCGATAATCGCATTTCTGTCCATCGCGGCATAGAGCGCCTTGCGCACCGCCGGGTCCTTGAATTGCGGCTTCTCAAGATTGAGATAAATCGACTCGAGCGATGCCCCGGGCTCCAGAGTCACTACGCGGCCCGGCAATTTGCTGGCTTCCTCGTAGTGGTCGGCGGTTATGTATGCCTGGTCCGCAAGGTCGATGTCGCCGCTCTTGAACTGGGTGTAGAGCACCGTCATGTCAGGAATATATTTGAAGACGAGCCGCTCGATATAGGGACCCTCTCCGAAGTATTGAGGATTCGCGACGAGTTCGAGATGGTCGCCGGCAACCCGCTGCGCCCACTTGAAAGCACCGGTGCCGACGGGCGCCTGGTTGAAGGCGGCGGCGTTGGGATCGGCCTCCTTCTCGAGAATGTGCTTGGGCACTATGAAGGTTTCGGCGAGAAACGACAGGTAGGGGGCGAAAGCCTCCTCCATGCGCCAGGTGATCTCAGTCGGCGAAACCACCTTAATATCCCGCACCAGGGAATGCCCACCCGTGCGCCACGCGCGGAATTTCGGGTTGGTGATGAGCTCGAGGGTGAACTTCACATCCTCGGCCGTGAAGGGCTCGCCGTCGTGCCAGCGAACGTCATCACGCAGGCGGATGCGCCACTTCAGACCGTCCTCTGAAATGCCGCCATTCTTCTGTGTGGGCACTTCGGCCGCGAGATTGGGTTGGAGAACACCTTTCGGATCCATGCGGAAGAGGGCGTCGAAGACTGAGAAATGGACCGCGTCGTCCACCTCGATATGTGCCATCAGCGGATTGAAGACGGTGGGTTCTTGCGAAAGCCCGACGACGACACGGCCGGTCGGGTTGGCGGTATCGGCAAAGGCAGGCTTGCCGAGCAGGTTGGGTGCGGCAAAGCACGCAATGCCGCCCGCTGCCATTAAGCGTAGCGCTTCGCGCCGTGAATAGCCCGATTTCGTTGTAGAATCTTTCGTCATGATATTTCCTCCCTAGTGGTATTTCCGCCGTAGCTCTCAAGAATTAACGGCAATCGGTCGAGTGTCCCTCGGGCGCTCCCCGGGAATCGCCGCCACCAGCTCGCGCGTGTAGGCCGATTGCGGGTTCAGAAAGATTTGGGATGGTGGGCCGCGCTCGACGATCTGCCCTTTCTGCATCACTGCGATTTCGTCGCAGATCTGGCTGGCGACGCGCAGATCATGGGTGATGAAGATCATCGAAACGCCGGTTTCCCGCTGGATCTGGTCGAGCAGCTTGAGGATCTGGGCCTGGATGGACACGTCGAGCGCAGAGACCGCCTCGTCGGCAATCAGCAGCTTGGGCTTGAACATCAAGGCCCGGGCGATGCCGATGCGCTGACGTTGCCCACCGGAAAACTCGTGCGGATAGCGGCCGAAGGCGCCGGCATCGAGACCGACATGGGCCAGCAACGCTCGCGCCTCCTCACGCGCCTGAACATATGGCATGCCGTGCGCGACGGGACCGACGGTAAGAATTTGTCCAATGGTCGATCGCGGGTTCAGCGACGCGAAGGGATCCTGGAAGATCATCTGGATCCGCGGCCGCAGCGGTCGAAATTCGGACTCGGAAAGCTTGGCGATGTCGCGGCCTTCGAAAAGAATGCGACCGCCATCACTGTCCTGCAGCTTGATCAAAAGCCTTCCCAGCGATGACTTGCCAGAACCGCTTTCGCCGACAACGCCGAGGGTGCGTCCCGCAGCCAGATCGAACGAGACGTCCTTCACCGCAGGCACGATGCGTTGGCTGCCGAACAGGGCACTGCCGCTGCGATAAGTTTTGGACAATCCTTCGACCTTCAGGATGGTCTCGTTGCTGGCCTTCTCCTGCGGTTCGCGATCCTTGCCGGTCAGGTGCGGGACGGCGGCAATCAGGCGCTGGGTATAGGGGTGAGTGGGGGATTTCAGAACCTGATCGGCGCTGCCTTGCTCGACAACGCGACCTTTTTCCATAACCACAACACTGTCGGCGATCTCAGCCACAACACCGAAGTCATGGGTGATGAACATCACGCTCATACCCTTGCGGCGCTGAATGTCACGGATCAGCTTCAGAATCTGCGCCTGCGTGGTGACGTCGAGGGCCGTGGTCGGTTCGTCGGCGATCAAAACCGCGGGTTCGAGCGCGAGCGCCATGGCGATCATGACACGCTGACGTTGCCCGCCCGAGAGCCGGAACGGATACTGGTAGTACATGAGCTCCGGATCGGGCAGACCGACTTCCGTCAGCAGCTCGATGGCGCGCTTGCGCCGCGACGCCTTCGTGCCCACGCCATGTGCCGTCAGGACTTCGGTAATCTGCTCGCCGACCGTCATCAGCGGGTTGAGCGCCGAGAGCGGATCCTGGAAAATCATGGATACAACGCGGCCGCGCAGTCCTCGCAGTTTTTTCGCCGGTGCGCCAATGATGGCCGTACCATCGAGATGAATAACGCCGGACGAGACGGGGATCAGCTTCGGCAAGAGCCCCATGATTGTGTTGGCCGTTACCGACTTGCCTGAGCCGGACTCGCCGATAATGCACAGGATCTGACCACGCTTGAGATCAAACGAGATGTTCTCGACGGCATGGGTCCGTTCCATGCCTTTCGGCAAGTCGACTGTCAGGCCACGCACCGAAAGCGCTGCGTCGTCTCCAGAAACAGCCTCTGTTCTAGCGGCCATCGAGATTCCTCCCTTTTCAATGGAGCCGTTACTTTGCGATTTTACCCGCTGCTCTATACGTGCTGCCATCCGACAATCGTTCTGCAGGCAGTGCGCATGCATTCCCTGTACTTCAGCGCCATCGCTACCAATCAGGGTCTGATGCTCAATCAATATAAGATTGGTCTTGCAATTGGTGTCAATATAGATCAATTTGGTTGCGGAAAAAAATAATTAGCGAGGGCTCATGAGCGTAGTCTTGAAGGATTTCATCGAAGCCGAAGGTCTGGAGCCCGGAGATCGATTACCGCCTGAGCGCGATCTGGCGCTCAAACTCGGGCTGCCCCGCACCGCACTTCGACGAATGCTTGCTTCTCTGGAGAAGGAAGGCCGGCTCATCAGGCATGTGGGCAGGGGAACATTTATCGCTGGCAGCGGGGTTACCTCGACGGCCCTGCGTCGCCCGCCAGGCAGCACGGGAGACGCGTTGCGCACCTATCCGGCCGAGGTTTTCGAGGCTCGGCTGATCATGGAACCCAAGATCGCCGCCTTGGCGGCGTTACGGGCGACCAGACAGGAGATCGACGAAATGCAGAAATCGATCGATCGGGGCAGCGCGGCTGAAACCTTGGTCGAATTCGAGAAATGGGACGCTGTCTTTCACCGCATCATCGTCGGAGCCGCCCGCAATGGCCTTCTCGCCTCGCTCTATGAAGGTATTCACACGGTACGCGCAGGAAACCTCTGGGGGAAAATGAAGGAGCAGTCACTAACCCCTGAGCGCATGAAGGCTTATATCGCCAAGCACCAGGCCACTCTTGACGCCATCAAAGATCGCGACAGCAGAGAGGCCGAGCGAAACATGTACGACCACATTGTCGAAGCCAGAGCAAACATTCTTGGCCCGAATGCCTGAGCACCTGATAGCGGTCTGGTATTGAAGCGAGTTGTTGCACTTCGAATGCTTGACCGGTTTTGAGATCAAGTTAGGCACCGCGACGGTGTGTTGGCTCAAGACGCCACATAGAAATCTTCGTGAATGGCGGCGAGAAGCCAAGACACAAATTGATCGATCCCAGCCGTCTTCTTCGCCAGCGCCGAACGAATGATGCCGTAATGTGAGCCATCACGCTGAAAGCCGAGCGGCGCGGCGAGGCGGCCATTGCGGATATCGTCGAGGGCAATGATCTTGGGGCACATGGCCACGCCCAGACCGCCGGCTGCGGCCTCCACCATCAGGAAATGATGGTCAAGGAAGCGTGTCGAGCGCGGCTTCGGCGCGTCCGGATGGGCGGCGGACCACTTCTGCCAGGCATCCGGCCGGGTCTTTGCAGCAAGCGCGACATAACCACCGGCCGCAAACCGATCCGCCATGGCGGGATGCATGACGGGACCGACTTCCTCTTCGATCAACCGTTCGACCTGCCAGTTTGCATCGATCGCGAAATCGAGCCTGCGGATCGCGAGCGTGATATGGTCGCGCGCAAAATCGAAGCCCCCACCACCGACGGAAAGGTGAAGGTCGATCTCGGGCTGGCGATCCTGAAACTCCGAAAGCCGCGGGATCAGCCAGCGCATGGCGACGGACCGTTCGCAGGAAACGACGATCGGCGGGGACACGTCAACTTTGCGAATATCCTCCAACGCCGACGCAACGAGCGACAGCGCGTTCGTTGTCGCCTGCGCGAGGCGCGTGCCCTCCCCCGTCAGCCTTAGGCCGCGCCCATCCGGTTCCAGCAACCGGATTTGGAGGTGTTCGGAGAGTTTCGAAACGCGCCGGCTGACGGCACCATGCGTCAAGTTTAACTCAGACGCGGCCGCACGCACGGAACCCAGGCGGGCCACGACCTCAAAGGCACGCAGATCATCGAGGGAGGGAAGGTCCGAACGCTTCATTGGTGATAATATATCACCAATACGCGTGAAATCATATCGATTTTCCTTTCAAGATTTGAAGAATAGCTTGAGGTCATGGCAAAAACCATTGACAAAATCAAACACGTTGGCGTCGTCGCAGACGACCTGACAAGCGCGGCGGACGGGGCAATCGCTTTCCTGAAGCGCGGCTATATCCCCCGCGTCTGCAGAGTAGGACCGGACGATACACAAGCCAGTCTCGTCTCCATCGACACCGGCAGCCGCATGCTCTGTGAAACCGATGCAGCGCATGTGACGCGCCAGGCGGTAACCACGCTCGCAGACAGGCCGTTCCTGTATAAGACGATTGACTCCACCCTGCGTGGCCATATCCGCGTGGAAATTGCCGCCGCATTCCAGGCCAGCGGCCGGCCACGTTTGGTCATCGCACCTGCTTTTCCTGCTGCCGGGCGCACGACGATCGACGGCATTCAACTGCTGCACGGTGAGCCGGTTGCACAAACGGCATACAGCCGCGACCCTGTCCATCCCGCCCACACGTCGCGCATCGAGGATTTGATCGAGCCCGGCCTCGGCCGGATCGCTAAAATTTCCGCGCACATCGAGGACGGCGAGATCGGCAAGGCCATTGGCGACGCTCCGGTGGTCATCATCGATGCATGCGAGCAGGTGATGCTGAATCGTCGGGTTGCGGAGATCGCGAAACACGGCCCGGTGCTGTGGGTCGGCTCGCCGGGCATGGCGGAGGCGCTGGCCACGGTAGTCGAGCGGCGCACAGGCCAGGACACCTTCACGCCCGAAGGGACGCCGCACCGTGTTCTCGTGCTTGTCGGCAGCGCAAACCATGTCAGCCATTCGCAGTGCGAGACATTGGCCGCGACAGGCGCTTCGGTCGCAATGCGTGCGACGGATATCGACGAGGCAGCTTCTGTCGTCTGCATCCGTACACCGCACATCCGAACCAACGACCCGGCGAAGGCTCTCGCCACCCTGGTGGACGAAGCAGAGATCGCTTTATCCCGGCATCGATACGACGCCATCGTCGCAACGGGCGGAGAAACCATGCACGCCCTTATGGAACGGCTCTCCATTCACGCCTTCGATTTGATCCGTGAACTCGAGCCCGGCTTTCCCCTCGGCTGCGCTCGTCTTGCCGATGGACGAATGATGCTGCTCGCCCTGAAAGCAGGCGGCTTCGGTTCCGACATGACACTGCGCAATGCCGCCGACACCATTCGCCGAATGGGAAAGGAGACCGCATGAACACCTCCCTGCCGCCGCTCGCCGTCACCACGGGCGATCCCTCCGGCATCGGGCCAGAGATCGTGGCAAAGACGATGCTTGCCCGCACCGACCTACGTCGCAACATCGTCGTCGGCGATCCGGCCGTGATGGCGAAGGCGATCGCCAGCCTCGGCGGCAGTCTGCCCATGAACGAGATCCATGACGTCGCCGACGCGAAGCCGGATGGCGCCCTGAATATCCTCGCCGCGTCCCGCGTCGAAACCCCACCAGCACTTGGTAAGGTGAGCGCCACCAGCGGCCGCATGGCCTATGATGCCATCGTTGCGGCGATCGAACTCGCCAGGACGGGCAAAGTCGCCGGCATCGTGACGGCGCCGATCCACAAGGAGGCGCTTGCCGCTGCGGGGCTTCCATACCCCGGCCACACGGAGATCCTCGCGGAAAAAGGTGGCGCGGGGCGCGTGGCGATGATGCTCGCCAATGACGATATCCGCTCCGTGCTGGTGACGATCCACTGTTCGCTGGCAGACGCGATCCGCCAAGCCGATTTTCCGGCACAGATGTCCGCGATACGCCTTGCCCACCAGGGGGGTCGTGCGTTGGGAATTGCCCGCCCCCGAATCGCCGTTGCGGGGCTCAATCCGCATGCCGGTGAAGGGGGTCTCTTCGGAGACGAGGAAATCCGCATCATCGCGCCCGCCATCGCGGCAGCCCGTGCGGAAGGCATAGATGCCAGCGGCCCCTGGCCGGGCGATACAGTTTTCATGCAGGCCCGAAACGGCCGCTTCGACGTGGTCGTCGCGCAGTATCACGATCAGGGGCTGATCCCGGTCAAATATCTCGGACTGGAAAGGGGCGTGAACATCACGCTCGGCTTGCCCTTCGTGCGCACAAGCCCCGACCACGGCACCGCCTTCGATATCGCAGGCTGTGGCATTGCCGATCCGAGGAGTCTCGAAACAGCGATCGACTACGCCCGCCGACTGGCGAAGGCACCGTACGACCAGGAGAATTGACATGACCCCCATCGACTTCATCTTCATGCTGACTCGCAACGACCGGACGATCCCGGATGCGCTGGAGCAGCTTCCCTCGGTGCTTTCTGCGGGTGTCCGTCATATCGGCTTCAAGGATATCGGCCTGCCCCTCCAAGTGCTCTCCGAGCTTAACCGGGCAATCCGGGCCGCAGGCGCGAAGAGTTATCTCGAAGTGGTTTCACTCGACCGCGCCAGCGAAATCGCGTCGGTGCGCGCCGCCCTCACGCTCGGCGTCGACTATCTGCTTGGTGGCACCCATGTCGACGACGTCCTACCGCTCCTTAGGGGAAGTGGTATCCGTTACTACCCCTTCCCCGGCCGCATTGCGGGCCATCCGAGCGTTCTGGAGGGTTCCATGACGGAGATCGTTGCAAGCGCAAAGGACCTTGCCGCCCGCGAGGGCGTGCATGGCCTTGATCTCCTTGCCTATCGCGCCGATGTCGATGTCGCAGACCTCATCCGGGCGGTCTGCGACGCTGTCGCCAAGCCGGTCATCGTCGCAGGTTCGATCGACCGCGCCGAACGCATCCACGCCGTCGTCAGCGGCCGGGCCGCCGGCTTCACGGTCGGTACCGCCGCTCTGGAAGGCCGCTTCCCTGCAGCCATTCCAGGCTTGACGCATCAGCTCCTGACGATCACTTCCATAAAGGACCAGGCGAAAGAGCTGACCGAGCAGTGACGGAAAATGGCGCTTTAGTCAGGGCGCTAGCCCCCTCCTATGCGTCGAACCGAAAATTGGTGATATCTGCGGGATTCTTCCTCTTGCATAAGGTCATGTTGGCTGGCCTCGCTGATATCGGTCGGCTCGAAGAACCGGTCGAGAGCGGCCTCGCCGAAGACGACCTTCTCATTAAGGTCGCCGAACTTCTCTCGCGTTCATCTACGATGGGAAGCAATCGACTGCCTCGAGCGTCGAGCGAGTCCCGGATCAACGGCGCTCAGCTCCCGTTGATTGAGCACGGAACGGGGACGCCGTCTGTGTACCGACTAGGAACCCGACTCGCCTCACGTCGACGGTTCGAACCACCTCGCCCTCGACGGTTTCCACAAACAGGCACAGAAGTACCTACCCGAACCTGTCCAGCATCTTGAAATACATGCCAACCAGCGGCAGGAACCAGGGTGTGCCGAAATGTCCCGGCACCGCGGGCCAATCGAGGCCCTTCAGCGGGTTCCGGTCGGGCCTGTCGAGGATCGCATCCGCGACGATCATGCCGAGGTGGGTCGAAAGCTGGGCGCCATGGCCGGAATAGCCCATGGCGTAACATACGCCGTCATGATAGCCGGCGCGCGGGAAGCGGTCCTTGGTTATGTCGACAAGGCCGCCCCAGCAATAGTCGATCTCGACATTGGCGAGTTGCGGGAAGATCTCTGCGAGGCTTGCCTTGAGGATTGCGCCGATCTTCGTGTCCGAGCGCTGGTCGGCGCTTGCCGAGAAGCGGGCGCGGCCGCCGAAGATCAGCCGGTTGTCCGGCGAGAGCCGGAAATAGTTGCCGATATTCATTGACGTGACGCAGGTGCGGTTGCCGGGCATCGTCGCCGAGATCTCCGCTTCGGTCAGCGGCCGCGTGGCGATGACGAAGCTGCCGACCGTGATGATCCGGCGGCGGAAATAGCCGAAGGTCGAGGGCGTGTAGGCCCCGGTGGCGACAAGCACCGCATCCGCAGTGACGCTACCCCGGGCGGTTTTCAGTTGATGGCGGCTGCCCGCCTGCCGATGTTCCGTAACGGCTGCCTGCTCGAAGATCGTCGCGCCGTGCCGCTTGGCTGCCTCGGCGAGCCCGACGACGTAGCGGCCCATATGCATCATCGCGCTCTTCTTCGACAGCATCGCGCCGAAGAAGGGTGAGCCGACTTCCTGCTTCAGGTCGCCTTCTCGGAGAAGCGCTGTATCTGGGTCGACCTCCGCATGCACGGCTTCGAAGTTGCGGGCGATCGCGTCGAAATGCTGGGGCTTGGAAGCGAGCTTCAGCTTGCCGGCGCGGCGGAAGCTGCAGTCGATTCGCTCTTCAGCGATAAGTGCCTCGATCGTGTCGATCGAGTCGTCGAGCGCCTTGTAAAGCGCGATCGCCCGCTCCTTGCCGAGCTCCGCCTTTGCCGCCACATAGCTATGCGCGAGCCCGTTGTTCAGGTGTCCGCCATTGCGGCCGGAGGCGCCCGAGCCGACATTCTCCGCCTCCAGCACGACGACATTGGCGCCCGCCTTGGCGAGTTGGCGGGCGGCGCCGAGGCCGGTGAAGCCGCCGCCGATCACTGCGACGTCGTAGTGGCCATCGACCGGACCCTCCGCGGCCCCCGCGAAGGCTGGGGCGGTGTCGTGCCAGTAAGGGAGGAATTTCATGGGGGTGCGCCTTCTCGCTGGAGATCGAAACGCCCACCGTCCAGTGGGAGCAAAGGGCGAAAGTGTTGTTGAGATTCTATGGCCGAAACAGGTTCGTCAGCGGCAGGTGCCGCTTCCCGACCGGCGATTTCAGCACGACGAAGCTGAAATATTTGTCGATGCCGACGTCCAACTCGACCAGCCGCTCCATGATCTCTTGATATTCGCCGATCCCGGTGGTCACGAATTTCAACAGGTAGTCGTAGCCGCCGGAGACCACATGGCACTCGATCAGTTGATCGATCTTCTCAACGGCGGCGAGGAAGCGTGCAAAGTCGGTCTGCCGGTGGTTCTTGAGCGTGACCTCGGTGAACACCGTTAACGTCTGCCCCAACTTGGCGACATTGATCTGCGCCGAATAGCCCTCAATAAAGCCCTCCGACTGCAGCTTCTTCACGCGCATGAGGCACGGGCTCGGCGATAGGTTCACCACCTCCGAAAGTTCCACATTTGTCATTCGGCCATTCTGCTGCAGCACGTGCAGTATCTTGACGTCGATCCGATCGAGCTTCATGGACTTACTTTCGCTTATGAGAATCGCTCGAGCCCGCGATCCGGTAAATTCGGCCGCCGAGGCAGCCTATGTTACACCTGCGCGACGGCCTTCTTGAGCGCGCACTCCATGGCTTCGAGGAACCGGTCCACATGCTCCGCCTGGCAAATCAGCGGCGGGCGCACCTTCAGCGTATCCTCGTTGGCGCCCGTCGTACTGATCAAAACGCCATCCTCACGCATCAGGTTTACGATATTCAAGGCCATGGCACGCCGGCTGGCCTCTCCCGCTCCATCCAACCCGATGTCGATGCCGAAGAACAGCCCGGCATTTCGAATACCGCGAATGCCGGGGTGCAGCTTGGCAAGATGCTCCAACCCCAGCCTCAGGCGCTCACTCATGGCGTGCGCATGCTCGGGGATCCGATCCCTTTGCAAGATTGTCAGGACGGCGTCAGCCGCCGCGATCCCGACGGTATTGCCGCCGAATGTGTTCGAGTACCGGGCAGTAGCGCCAAAGCGATCCATCGGTGCCTTACGGCCGACGACCGCGCCGATTGGAAATCCATTGCCCATGGGCTTGCCGAGGGTAACGAGGTCCGGAACAACTTCGTGCCGCTCAAAACCCCACATGTGCGTGCCCGTCCGTCCGAATCCCGGCTGCACTTCATCGGCGATGACGAGACCGCCCGCCTCCCGCACGGCCCTAACGCCGCCGGCGATGAAGCCAGGCGGGTCCACCCAGACGCCGTCGCTCGAAAAAATGCTGTCGATGAGGAGGCCCGCGACGCCAATGCCACGCCGGTTCAGGTCTGTAATGGCGGCTCGCACTTGCGCTTCAAAGAAGTCCGCTGCCTGCGCTTCCAAAATGCCTGCGGGGCCTGGTAGAGACGCCATCCGTACGGCAGGACTGAGCTTGACGGCGTCGCCCAGATTGGGCGACACCATCGCCGTGGCCGCGCTGGTGCCGTGATAGGCGTGGGAAGAGACGATCACGCCCTCACTGCCGCTGGTCAAACGGGCGATCCGAAGCGCCAGATCGTTCGATTCGCTTCCCGTGCAGGTAAAGACAACGCGGTTCAACTCCTCGGGAAAGGTGGCCACGAGCCGTTCGGCATAGTCGACAAGCCTCGGTTCGAGATAGCGGGTATTTGCGCTCATTCGGCTGGCTTGTTCCGCCATGGCAGCGTTGATCTCGGGATTGCAATGCCCGAGAGAGGGCACATTGTTATAGAAATCCAGATAGCGATGTCCGTCGGGGTCGTAGAGCCATATCCCCTCGCCGCGAACGAAATGTACCGGTCGGCGGTATTGGAGCCTGTAGGAGGCTCCCAGTACGCTGTCGCGCCGGGCGATCAGCTCAGATTCGCGGGGGGGAATTGTGGCTTCCCCGGGGGTAAAGCGGTTGGGCATGAGATCTGTGGACATAGCTTTGATCCTGCTTAAGTTTCCACCGCGAGAAGGTCGCGAGTTACCGTACTGATTCCAAGGCGAGTGACGAAACACTCGGAGTGCCTTCGGCAACGCCGAACTAAGGCACCGCGCGTTGCACAGCCATCTCCGCCTCCCCGACGCCTAACGCCGATAGGATAGCGAGCCCGCGTTCGGCTCGGGCCACGTTCTTCTTGATATATGCTGCCTCTGCCGGAAACAGCTCGGCTCGCCAGTAGTTGATCAGGATGAGGGCGCTTTGCCGCGCCATTATCAACCCGACGAGCAGTTTTGCCTCGAGCGCGGAAAGCGGAATTACCGAAGCATAACCAGCGATGAGATTTTCTGCGCCGCCCAGAGCCAAAGACGGGTCCGTCACCACGTGGCTTGCCGCAATCGCAAGATCCTGAAGCCGTGGACCCCAGCAGCCGTCGCCGAAATCAATGAACGCGACACCATCATCGGTCAGGAATGTGTTGAACGGGTTAGGGTCATTGTGCGTGACCTGCCATGCTACCTTGCGCAGCTGCGGCTTGGTAAACTCGACATAGTTGCTCATGGCAAGACGCACGGATTCTGCAACGGACCCTGTAGGCAGATGCTTCTCCAGTTCCGTTAGCCTCGGCCAGCATCCGACATGCCAAAGGACTGGGCGGTGCATCGCGGGCAACTTCAGAGGCTCGAGAGCCAAACTGAGCCTACCAAGCGCCTGGCCGACCTGGTAAAGGACGTCCGGAGTGGCGTTCGCCTGGTGCAGCGGCACCCCCGAAAGTCGGGTCTGCAGGTAGCCGCAAATCTCCCCCTCTTCGAACATCAGCGTACCGCCGCTGGTACGCACGATGTGAGGTGCTGCGAAACCGGAAGCGCCTTCCAGCCCTGCAAGGGCCGCAACCTGGAAGCGGAAACTGTCTCGTCCTTCCGGCCGCGCTGACGTTTTGAGGATCAACCGATCGCCGTTCAACAGGGTGACGTCCGCGGTACACTCGACTTCCGAGGACAGGACCATGATCGTTCCCGTCAAACCGTAGTGGCGTAGTAGCAGCTCACCCGACACGCGCGCTTCCGCAGCGCTTGGCTTTGTCGCCAGAATAGCGGCGGCGGCCCGAAAATACACTTCGGTGAAAGGCGTGCCGACCGACTGGGTGCCGTCGAGATGACCCTTGCCGTCGTCTGGAACCGCATCGTTACAAGCACCCAAGTTTGAGACCTCGCACTGTTTGGAGCGGGCGGCATGCTCATCCGACAAGCGACCGTCGAGATGGCATCCATTCCGCTGCGCCCAGCCTTGATAAGGTCGGGCGATTTCTGCTGAAGGCGGGCGGGGCCACCGTCCCGCCTCCAGCACGATTGTCTCGGTCCCGGCCCTGGGATTACCTCGCCCGCGCCGGGCCCGTGATGCCACCGCCGAACACGGCGGCACCGTAATGGCTCTCCATCGGCCCTCGACACTCCGGCAAACCGAGGTCCGTTATCGGGCCGCTGGAAGAGAGGTTTTCAGATGTAATTCAGGCTTCCTCAGAGCCCGACGACGCCTGGCAATTCCGAGATGCCGGCGATCTCGGTATAGCCGTAATAGGGATTGGCCGGCTCGTGACCGCGATTGACCCAAACCTTGTTCTTGATCCCGAGGTCATGTGCGGACATCAGATCGTACCGGAACGAGGAGGAGCAATGCAGTATGTCCTCCGGACCGCAACCAAGCATGTCCAGCATATATTCGAAGGCCCGGAAGTGCGGCTTGTAGGCCTGAGCCTCTTCGGCGGTGTAAACGGCGTGGAAAGGCGCGCCGAGCTTCTCGACGTTGGACATGATCTGCGAGTTCATTGCATTTGACAGGATGACCAGCGGAATTTCCTTGGCCACCTTGGCAAGCCCAGCCGGAACGTCCGGATGCGGCCCCCAGGTGGGAACGCGTTCGTATACCTTCTGGGCGTCTTCGTCCTTGAAGTCGACGCCGTTGCGCTTGCAGGTCCTCGCCAATGCGTTATGGACCACCTCCGCATAGGGCTTCCAGTCGGCCATGACTTCATCGAGCCGGTACGCAGAGAAGTCCGCGATGAACTGCAGCATTTTCTGCTGGCTCATTCGGTCGCCGTAAAGATCGCGTGCCGCCTCCGCCATCTGGAAGTTGATCAGCGTGCCGTGGCAATCGAAGGTGATGTATTTCGGGCGGAAAGTGGTCATGCGCTTCGTCCTTTTTTGGCGGGGATCTGTTTCCGTTATGAGCAATCGTAGGCCGGTCCCAGCCGCTGTATCGTTCGGAATCCCCGGTTCGTCAGCAGAAAACTCTGGACCAGAGGTCAGCTTAGCCCTTTCGATTGCGCGTGAACGGTGATCCGACCGTCGAGATGCCGAAAAGGCGGCGGCGCCATTTCCCAGCCAATAGAGGACAAAAATACTGTAAACCTGCCCTTCAGCACCTGCTCCAAACGCAGAATATGCCGCCATGCATATCCGCCCCGCCACATCCACTGACGCTCCCGCCGCCTTCGAGCGCTATACACGAGTTGGCGTTCGGGTTGAATGGCGATGCTGTCCTGCCCGTATCCGGCATTACGCACCAACCCGTCGAGCTGTCAGGATAGATGGGAACCGGAAAGATCGACCCGGTCCAGTCATTCCCGCACGCTTCGCGGACGACCGCTGTGCGCCCCAAATCGGTCGTTGAGGAACAGCCCCGGTTACTCGAAAGCGGACATCGATAGCGGCCGCGTAACAAACGCGTCCCGAGCCTGACGTGCCGTTGCCTCACGTACGGATCATACCGTCCTCTAACGCCAGCAGGTCACTCGTGCGGAAGGGGTCTCTAAAGGCCATGCTTGCTCCCCTTCGAACGATAAAGAGAAGGGGCGAATGAACCGCCCCGGTCTCATCGTAGCGACAGCGCCTGAGCGCTAGTTTTTCAGGCACGCTTGAGGGCTGGTTCCAGGCCAACGGCGGCGGCTAACCCGCCGATATCCTTGATCTCGGTGTATTCGTAATAGGGATTGGCCGGCTCATGGCCGCGGTTGACCCAGACCTTGCTCTTGATGCCCAGGTCATAGGCGGTCATCAGGTCGTAGCGGAAGGATGAGGACACATGAGTAATGTCTTCGGGCCCGCAGCCGAGCTTGTCGAGCATGTATTCGAAGCCCTTCATCAGAGGTTTGTATGCCCCGACTTCTTCTGCCGTGATTACCATATGGATGGGCGCGCCCAGCTTTTCCACGTTCGACATGATCAGGCTGTTCATGGAGTTCGACAGGATGACCAGCGGAATTTCCTTGGCCACCTTGGACAGGCCAGCCGGGACGTCCGGGTGCGGACCCCAGGTTGGCACTTCGTCATAGATGCGTTGCGCGTCTTCGGGTTTGAACGGGATACCGATGCGTTTGCAGCTGCGTTCGATGGAATTGTGCACCACTTCGAGGAAAGGTTTCCATGACCCTAGCACCTCGTCAAGGCGATAGCCTCTAAAAGCCTCGACAAAGCCGGCCATCGCTTCTGGGGAGAGACGCTCGGCGTAGACGCGTCGCGCAGCGCCGGCCATATCGAAATTGGTGAGCGTGCCGTAGCAGTCGAAGGTGACGTACTTCGGTCGAAATTGAGTCATGGCGTGTATTCCTTCCAATTTTACGGCACAGTGTGCCTACACAAGGTCATCGTCCTGGGCATGCCGCCTGTCTAAAGAGGCCGCGGTGCCGATAGACCGCAATGCGGCAGCGACGCAGGTACCTTTGAGAGTCCGTATCTGATCAGTTTCATATCCTTTGTCTTTTTTGATATCAGGCGGAGCACTCCAACTTGCTTGCTGCATTCCGGCCAGTGGGAGCACACTGGCATAACTTTGTGGCGACGGCAAGAGATTGTCCAACAATTTTCGGATGGTTAATCGTCCTGCCGCTTGCCGACAGCTTGAGTGCGCCGTTATTCAAACAACACAAATTTCGCGATGATGCGGCTGAGTATGACGGTATTCCCTTGGTTTTGTCGGTATTCCTCAGAACATCCTACGCAGTCGTCAATCGTCATTCGGCAGAAAAAGACTGATCCCAATCCGCAAGAAATCTCCCTCAGAAAAGAAATTGTTGTACAAAAATTGGAATGTGAGATAGTGAGGCCATCGAGCTGCCCATTCTCGAGGCAGGATCTGAATGAGTTGAAGATGGGTCACAAGCATCAGTGCGGGCCAGTCCGCGTCCCTGAGCTTTCCGAGGCGTGCCATCCCGTTGGCGCCGCGGAAGCCGAAGAAATCGCCGAACGACTATATGGCGCGCGTGGCTCGGCCACGCGCTTTGAAACCGAGAAAGACGACACGTTCCTCCTCAACTGCGCGGCCCGGGGGAAGTTCGTGCTGAAGATCGCTCATCCTTCCGAGCGGATGGAGGAGCTCGATTTCCAGGTCGCGCTGATGCGTCATCTCGAGCAGCGGGCCCCTGATCTACCCGTCCCCCGTGCACTTCGCGACGTCGACGGCGCGGATTTGCCGATCGTCACTACCAGTGCCGGCGAGCGGCGAGTGGTGCGGCTCATTACCTTCCTCCCCGGCACTCCGCTC
Source organism: Sinorhizobium sp. BJ1 (assembly GCF_002531555.1). NCBI lineage: Bacteria > Pseudomonadati > Pseudomonadota > Alphaproteobacteria > Hyphomicrobiales > Rhizobiaceae > Sinorhizobium > Sinorhizobium sp. BJ1. The sequence continues at coordinate 30,250 of NZ_NWTH01000018.1, read as the reverse complement.
GACCGGACATCTTGCACAGCCCCACAGCGCGAACGGATCGGCGAAATCCTAGCAAAGCTGCGTCATTCCATGGCCGATTTCTCGCATCCCGCAGACGGCCGGGCGGTCGCATGGGACGTCACGCATCTGCTCGATCTCACCGATCTGTTGAGCTTCATCCCCGAGGGCGGCAAGCGTGCCTGGACCGTCCGCGCGCTCGAACGGTTTGCCGAAGTCAAGCCGAGCCTCGACCTGTGCCGGCGGCAGGTGCTCCACAACGACTTCAATACGTCGAACCTGGTCGTCGATCACGCCAGCCCGCAGTTCCTGACCGGCGTCATCGACTTCGGCGATGCGGTCCGTACCGCTGTCGCCGTCGATGTCTCCACGGCGTTGATGAATCAAATGCCAAAAACGTTCGACCATGGGAACCGGCGTGACCTGTTCGACGAACCGCGCGACGTTCTGCGCGGTTATCTCCGCCACGCCGAACTGACGGACGAGGAACTCCGGCTCATCCCCTTCCTGTCGATGGGCCGTCTTGCGGTCCGTGCGCTGCTGACGTGCTGGCGCGCCGAAATCTTCCCCGAGAATAGCCGCTATATCCTGCGCAATACCGAAGCCGGCTGGGCCCACCTCGAGTGGTTCCACTCGATTTCGACCGCACAGATTTCCGATCTTCTGACACGATAGGAACCGTAATGTCCAAGCAAGCGACTATCCTACCCAAGGGCTTCCGTGGCGACATGCCAAATGGCTTCAACCCTCAGGACACGTCTCATCTCACAAGTGAAGATCTGGCGCATATCGCCAGGCGGCAAAGGCTGCTCGGGCCCGCTTATCGGCTCTTCTACAAGTCGCCGGTTGAGATCTCCCGGGCCAAGGGCGTCTTCCTCTATGACAGGCACGGCAACGAATATCTCGATGCCTATAACAACGTGGTATCGCTGGGTCACTCTCATCCACGCGTCGTCGAGGCGATCCAGAAGCAGCTCGAGGTACTCTGTACCCACACGCGTTACATGCAGGAGCCCCTGCTGGACTATGCCGAAGCCCTGATCAATACGTTCGGTGGCGAACTCGGCCGAACCGGATGCGCGATGTTCACATGCACCGGCTCGGAAGCCAACGACCTCGCCTTGCGAATCGCGCGTTACCACACACGCAAGACCGGCGTCATCGTCACGGCCGAAGCCTATCACGGCAACAGCGGCGCGGTGGCGGCAATCTCGCCGTCGCTCGGCAAGAAGTCGGCTCTGGACCCCTATCTTCGCACGGTCGCCGCGCCGGATTCCTATCGCCTACCCGTCGAGAAAATCGGCCGGCGGATGGCGGAGGATGTCGCACGGCAGATCGCCGACATGGAGCGGCATGGCGGCGGCCTAGCGGCCTTCATCGCCGACTCCGTCTTCTCCTCCGATGGTCTCTATGTCGACCCGACGGACGTATTGGCGCCGGTGGCGGAAGTGGTGCGCAAGGCAGGCGGCCTGTTCATCGCCGACGAGGTGCAGTCCGGATTCGGGCGGACCGGCACCCATTTTTGGGGTCACTCCCGTCACAAGGTCGATCCGGACATCGTGACAATGGGCAAGCCCATGGGCAACGGCTATCCCGTTGCCGGCGTAGTCCTGCGGCCCGAACTCATCGCCGAATTCGGATCGAGCATGCGCTACTTCAACACGTTTGGCGGCAACTCCGTCGCTATCGCCGCTGCAAGGGCCGTGCTCGACACGATCCTCGAAGAGGGCCTGTTAGACAACGCCGCCAAGGTCGGCGGCGAAATCCTCCATGGCCTACGGGACCTACAGAAGGAATATGAGTTCGTCGGCGATGTTCGCGGGGCCGGCCTCTATTTCGCCGTCGAACTCGTCAAGGATAGAGACCGGAAAACGCCGGACATGGACCGTGCGCTTGCAGCCGTCAATGCCTTGCGCGACCGGCGCATCCTCATTTCCGCGACGGGAGCGGACGCGCATATCCTCAAGATCAGGCCCCCGCTCATCTTCACATCGGCCAACGCGGCGCGTCTGCTCGAGGGCGTCGACGAGGCGCTTCGGTCCGTGCAGATCTAGGACCCGCCACCATGCAGCCGGGCGGCACAATATCATCTTTGCCCTTCCCCGCCGCATGTGGCGTAGGTATGCAAACAAGATCAACGAGCAAAGCTAAAGCCATGCCGCCGCTGCACGCCAAGAATCAAGCCGAAGATCTTGAGATGAATCTCGAGCCCTTGCCCGCTAGCGCGGTGGAAATCCTGACCCACGCCTTGCGACGGCGCATCTTGTCGGGAGATTTCCGACCAGGCGAGTTCCTCCGCGACGTGAAGATGTGCGAGGAGCATTCGACCTCGCGGCACACATTCCGTACAGCAGCCCAGGTGCTCGTCACGCAGGGCCTGCTGCGTCAGATACCGAACCGAGGCTTTGTGGTGCCCGAATTCGGGCCCGACGATATCGTCGATATCACACGCGTGCGCGGCGCCATCGAAGGCGAGGCCATTCGTCTGATCGTGCTGACCGGCGTCATCCCATCTCAGGCGCTGGAGGCGGTCGAGGTTATGCACAGGTCGACTCTATCCTCCGACAGATCCCTGCTGGTTGCTGCGGACCGTGACTTCCACCGCGCGATTATCGCCGCTAGCGGCAGCGCTCGGCTGAAGCGAACCTATTCAGACCTCGAGGGCGAGATTGAGCTTCTCCTCGCACAGCGGCAGGATTTCTACGCCACTGCCGAAGAAATGGCGGAAGAACACGAGCGGCTCATCAACAGCTTGAGAAGCCGCCACTACGATACGGCGCGGGAGGCGTTCCAGGAGCACTGGGAAGATCTCCAGATCAAATTGCTCGATCAACGCTGACCTGCGCTCCCTGCGGAATTTGACAGCTCCGAAGGATAACCTGCCAGGCGGCGCTGAGGATGCCGGTGCCGCCGGTTCGACGCGGAGCAAGCACCATCTTGGATGCTTCGTCTCCGGCTCCGCCAGAGCCTGCTTTTCGGCGGAGTCGCGGCGTCGACGCCAATCGCATGGCGCCGAAGGCGCAGAACGGCCGTTGCCAGCTAACTTGAGCAAATAACGCTACAGAGAAGTTTGATGCGTGAATACTCCATCGCAGCCATACCCGCGGACGGCATCGGACCTGAGGTGATCGCCGCCGGCCGAACGGTTCTTGCGAACCTGGAGATGCGACTCGGCGACGTCAAGTTCACCGTCGAAAATTTCGACTGGGGATCTGACTACTACAAGAAACATGGTGTGATGATGCCGTCGCACGGGCTGGAGCAGCTCAAGAAATTCGACGCTATCTATTTCGGCGCGGTCGGAGCACCGGATGTTCCGGACCATATCACCCTGTGGGGACTCAGATTGCCGATCTGCCAGGGCTTCGACCAGTACGCCAATGTCCGGCCAACCAGGATCCTGCCTGGCATAACCTCCCCGCTGCGCAATTGCGGCCCCGGCGACCTTGACTGGGTGATCGTACGCGAGAACTCCGAAGGCGAATATTCTGGCCATGGCGGCCGCGCCCACCGCGGCCTGCCCGAAGAGGTCGGCACTGAGGTCGCCATCTTCACCCGCGTCGGCGTCACCCGCATTATGCGCTACGCGTTTATGTTGGCCCAATCCCGCCCGCGCAAGTTGCTCACGGTCGTTACGAAGTCGAATGCCCAGCGACATGGCATGGTCATGTGGGACGAGATCGCTTCTGAGGTGGCGGAGGAATTCCCCGACGTGACGTGGGACAAGATGCTGGTCGATGCCATGACGGTCAGGATGACGCTCAAGCCGCAGAGCCTCGACACCATCGTGGCAACGAACCTGCACGCCGACATTCTCTCCGATCTCGCTGGCGCGCTTGCCGGTAGCCTGGGGGTTGCACCGACGGCGAACATCGATCCGGAGCGCCGCTTTCCCTCGATGTTCGAGCCGATCCACGGCTCCGCCTTCGACATTACCGGTAAGGGCATCGCCAACCCGGTCGCCACTTTCTGGACGGCTGCCCAGATGCTTGACCACCTCGGCGAGCAGGACGCTTCGGCCCGCCTCATGCGCGCTGTCGAGCGGGTGACTGGCGCCAGAATCCTTACCCTCGACGTAGGCGGTACCGCCACGACCCGGGAGGTTACCGAGGCCGTCTGTGACGCGATTCATTCATCCAACGTCTAGGGACACTTGGCAGACGATGATCTGGGACGATCAGAAAGCAAGGAAGGCATTGCGCCGGATCTTTGACGCTGCTGTCTGCAGTGCCGACCCGGCGTTGATCGTCCCGCAGCATCTGCCGCCGCCGCCGAAAGGCAGTTGTGTCGTGATCGGCGCCGGAAAGGCATTCGCCGGCAACCCTTCGGGTGCTCGAGTAAGGGGAAGAACCGCCGAAGGCCCTGGATCCGCCAGCAGAAGTACATGTCGTGGCGGCGCCCGCTCTGGCGCTTGCAGCAGCTGCCGAGGCTCCGACGAGCCTTGGGCTGAAGCCGCGCGCCACGATAGTTATACGGCTTTCAGGCCATCGGGGATCTCGTGGTCACCGGCCCAACTCTCACCAACATCAACGGCATCCGCGCCATCTACATCAGCGGGAGCTCGCCAATGAAACTTGATCGGATCGACGTCAAGATACTTAGTGCATTGCAGAAGGATGGCCGAATGACGAATGTCGAACTTTCGGAATTGGTCAATCTCTCGCCAAGTCCCTGTTTGCTGCGCGTGAAAAAGCTGCAGGCGGAGGGCTATATCGAGGGCTATTCTGCGCGGATCAATATCGGAAAACTGGGCCAGACGTTGACGGTGTTCACCGAAATCACGCTGAAGAACCACCGTCAACTCGACTTCGCGAGATTTCTTACTGCAATCGAGAAGGTCGATCAGGTGATCGAGTGCCATCTGGTTTCGGGAGGCTACGACTATCTCGTAAAATTCGTCACCGCAGGAATCGAAGAGTATCAGACGCTGATGGAGCGGCTCCTCGATTCGGATATCGGCATTGACAAGTACTTCAGCTTCGTCGTGCTGAAATCGCCCCTGGTCAAAGCGCATTTGCCGCTGGCAAGCCTGTTCCAGCAGTAACCTCGCAGCAGACTCAATGCGGGCGGTGTGGTGGCCGGATTCCTCGGTTCGTCAGCAGAAAATTCCGGACTAACGGCCAGGTTGGCTCTTTCGATGTCGCGCAGAGGGTGATGCAACCTCGAGGCGCCGAGGCGGAGCCGCCATTTCCCAGTCAGCAAAGGACAAAACACCATGACCCGCTTCTCAGCACCTGCCGCAAAGGCTGATCATGCCGCCATGCATATTCGCCCCGCCTCATCCGCAGACGCTCCCGCCGTCTGGTCAATTATTGAGCCCATGATCCGAGCGGGAGAAACCTATGCGCTCGATCGCAACCTGAGCCGGGCCGAGGCTCTCGCGTACTGGATGGGAGCAGACAAGGAAGTCTTCGTTGCCGAGCAAGCAGGCGCCATCCTCGGCACCTATTACATGCGTCCCAATCAGGCTGGCGGTGGTCAGCATGTTTGCAACTGCGGATACGTCACAGCGCCTGATGCGACCGGTAAAGGCGTCGCACGTGGTTTGTGCGAACACTCAATGGCAACCGCCCGCGCCCATGGGTTTCGGGCAATGCAGTTCAACTTCGTGGTGAGCACCAACCGGCGGGCTATTTCGCTATGGCAGAAAATGGGTTTTGAAGTCGTGGGCACGTTGCCCGGCGCGTTCAGTCACCCGACACATGGCTATGTTGACGCCTTCGTCATGTATCAAGCGCTATAGGCGACTGCGTTCGCGACCTTGGATGAGATACTGTCCTGCACGTATCGGGCATTGACGCCCCACAGATCCCGCGAACCCGTCGAGAAGCTTATGTCCGGTCGCGCAGGCGACAGTCGCTTCCTTGGCCGTTTCAGCACCTGCCCGCCGCCTCATGGCGGCGATACGAGGTGAGCGGATGAACCAGATAGCACCGTCGAGTTCGACAAGCGAGTCCCCTCATCTTTTCCACCAAGATCAACCGAGTGCCTGACTGACCAGCGCGTAGTTGCAGTGATGGGTGGGTTTGCTTTGCCCGCACGCGGCCCCGCGACGTCGCATCTTGATCCCACAGCCAGCGTGGTTGAGCCCGCGCGCGGTGAGCCATCCTGCAAGATCCGTGGAGACATCCGTGTCGATACGGACGAACCTGCCCTGGTGATGGGCGAGCAGGAAATCGATCAGGGCCCTGGCTTCGGAAGCGTTTCTCGCTACCACCGGTCCGATGACCAGACCACGGCCGAAAGACCGGATCGCCGCGAAGGCCTGGATCTCGCCGTCATCGCGAATGACAGCGAACTTCGCCCGCTCGCGCAGAATCTCCATCAATGCCGAACGGTCATGGCCATTTGCCGCGCGGTCCAGCGCCACCAAGTAGGCATGATCGCCGCTCTCGCTCCATGTTACATGGGCCGGCGCCTCAACCCGCAACGGCTCGCCCTGGTGCTGCACGGTCTCTCCGGTCACAGCAAAACCCACTTTCTCGTAGAGCGGAAGACCTTCCTGCGTCGCCACCAGATAGCAGGTGCGCTCTCCCGCCTTGGCAAGCGCCTCTTCCAACATCTTCCGGCCGAGGCCGCGGCCGCGCATCGCGGCATCGACGATGACCATGTTGATGGTGGCGGCGTCATCGCCATAGGGCGTCATCATGACGGTCGCGACGAGGCGATCCTCTTCGAGTGCGACGATTCCCTGGCTGATTGACTGGACCAGTTCCCAATCCTCGCGCCGATGCGGCCATTGGACCTGGCGGGACAGTTCCAACGCACCGTCAAGATGCTTTGGCGCCATCTTCTCGAGCATGATCTCTTGGGTCGTCATGGTGCGGTCCTGGCCTGTGTCTTCTGCGTTTACGGTAAACCGTAGAAGACAGTCGTTCCTCCCGACGTACGGCGATGCGCGACGCGTTTGCGCTAACCTTTGCCGCCTGCGCCGCATCTTGTGCCAACCGTGGCGGAGACTACGCGCTGACGCCTAGCTCGGAAAGAAGCCTGCCGCAACTCTCTGCCAAAGCCCCAATGCGATACGGAACAATCGACTGGAGGTCATGGCGAATACGGCCACGATTCTCGCCGCTCGCCCGCTATGGTGATTGCGGTGCTGGGCGTGCTGTCCGATGCATCCCATGAATCCAAGAACAGAGAGGTCGTGCATGAAAACGCTGCTGCTTAAGAAGGATGACGTAAGACGGCTAATCGGCATGGCGGAAGTCATCGGCGCGGTGGAAGAGGCATACAAGGCCTTTAACAGCGATCAGGTGGAACAACCCGACTATATCGGAATAGATCTCCCACCGCCTCGTGGGGAAATTGACTTCAAGCTTGGTTATTACAAAGCCAATGAAGTGATCTCCATGAAAGCCTCTTCTGGAGGGTTCATTGACAACCCGACAGCACACGGCGTGCCCAACGGCATGGCGACCATTTTCCTGTTTGATGGCAGGAGCGGTGCGTTAATTTGCATTATGGACGGAAGCTTGATCCTTGGTCTCAGAACCGGTGCGTCTGGAGCCGTTTCCGTCAAGGCACTGGCAAGGAAAGACGCCAGGAAAATTACGTCGGTCGGGACGGGAAACCAGGCGCGAATGCAAATCCGGGCGATCAACGAGATCATGAAGATCGAAGAGATCCACGCATGGGACAATAACCGGGATACGCTTTCCAAATACAAGACGGATATCGAAAGCGAGCATGGCATTCCTGTAATCATGGCCAACTCCAAGAAAGAAGCCGTTGAGCAGGCCGATATCCTGATTACGACGACCCGCGGGAAAGGGTCGCTTGTGGAAGCGGATTGGGTGAAGCCCGGTACACACATCGTTGCAATCGGCACGGATCAACGCGGCAAACAGGAGCTGGATCCGGAGCTCTTCAGGAACGCGAAGGTCGTCGTCGACTCGGTTGCGCAGTGCACCGAAAAGGGCGAGACTTGGCACCCCCTGAATAAAGATATCATCACCAGAGACGCCATCCATGGCGAAATCGGCGAGATATTGCTGGGGAAGAAGCCAGGACGAGTAAGTGATGACGAAATCACGATTTTCGATTCCACCGGCATGGCCATACAAGACAATACGACTGCCAGCAAAATCTATCGGAACGCCATCGCCAATAACGTCGGCGCCTTCTTCCAGTTCTTTGAGGAATGACCATGCGCAATTACCCCACCATTCAGGACATCCGTGAAGCCCGGGAACGGCTGAAGCCGCACGTCAGGCACACGCCGCTGTTGCGTGCGGAGAAGATCGAGAAAGCCGCTGGCTGTCAGCTTTATCTCAAACCCGAAACGCTGCAGATTACTGGCGCCTTCAAGATCCGCGGCGCCCTGAACAAGGCCCTCTCGCTCTCGAGAGAAGAGATCGCAAACGGCATTATCGCGACGTCGTCGGGCAATCATGCCCAAGGGCTTGCTTATGCCGCCAGGATGCTGGGCGTAAAGGCGCTCTTGGTCCTTCCCGTCACCACGCCCAAGATCAAGATCGAAAACACGAAAGCCCTCGGGGCAGAAGTCATTCTTTTCGATGGCGACACCGCCGCCCGATGGAAAAGGGTGTATGAAATCGCTGAAGAAAACAAATACGCGCCCGTTCACGCTTTTGAGGACCCGATCGTGATGGCCGGTCAGGGAACGATCGGCTGTGAAATACTCGAGGACCTGGACGATGTGGACACGGTCATCGTTCCCGTGGGCGGTGGAGGCCTGATCTCGGGAATTGCTACCGCTATCAAGGAAACGAAACCATCGGTGCGCGTTATCGGGGCAGAGCCTGCCTTGACACCGAAGTATTTTCACAGCCGGATCAACAAGGAGCGCACATCGCTTCCCTTGAAGAACACTATTGCCGATGGCTTGAGGTTGAGCGTTCCGGGTCAAAACCCGTACCCGATTATCGAAAGATATGTGGACGAGATTGTTCTCGTTGAAGACGAGCACATCATCGCCGGGATGCGTGCTCTCGCCAGGGATGCGAAATTGATCGCTGAACCAGCCGCCTCGATTGGCGTCGGAGCACTGTTGGCGGGCTCCATAAAGGTCAAACCGGATGAGAAGGTTTGCGCGGTGTTGAGTGGTGGAAACTGGGATCTAGGCGACCTTGCCGAGATATACAATGTAGCGGGGTAATCGTTCCAGCTCGGTCAGTTCACCACCCCGATCGCGGTTGAACGTCCGCGATTGTCATCGCCAAGCAAGCATCTGCCGGTCCGGAATGCGGCCCGAACACGTCATTCGCCGATCTACTTGGCGACGACCGCTTGCGACGCCTTGCGCTCGTTCGCGGAGAGCACCGGAATTCCCGGTGCGGGCCCTGAACCAGCCACCCCACATTTTTCAACAAACGGCGATTATGGGGCGCAGGAGTCGCTCGCCTGCTCTCTAACGGAACAACCGCTTTGCTGCCTCGAAGCGAACACTCGCTGTCCTGGCGGCATGGAATTGAGGCGGCCTCAGCGTCGGTTCACGTCGCATCCACCGTATCGGCAATGTAGCCACCCGTCTGCCGCTTCCATAGCCGCGCGTAGAGTCCGTCTCGTTCGAGCAGCACCGACGGCATTCCCTCCTCGACGATGCGGCCTTTGTCGAGCACGACGATGCGGTCCATGCTGGCAATGGTGGACAGGCGATGCGCGATGGCGATCACCGTCTTTCCCTCCATCAGCAGGGCGAGCTTGTCCTGCACCGCGGCCTCGGCCTCGCTGTCCAATGCCGACGTCGCCTCGTCGAGTACAAGGATTGGCGCGTCCTTAAGTAGGACGCGGGCGATAGCGACGCGCTGGCGCTGGCCACCGGACAGTTTCACGCCGCGGTCACCGACGAAGGCGTCATAGCCCGTGCGGCCTTCGCTGTCCTTGAGGTTGGCGATGAAGCCGTCCGCCTCGGCCAGCCTCGCGGCATGCTCCACCTCTTCCCTCGAGGCACTTGGCCGACCGTAGCGGATATTGTCGCCGACCGAGCGATGCAGCAGCGACACGTCCTGGGTGACCACGCCGATGCTCTCACGCAGGCTTGCCTGTGTGACGCTGCGTATATCCTGCCCGTCTATGTAGATCGCGCCGCCGTTCAGGTCGAAGAAGCGGAGGAGCAGGCTGACCAGGGTCGACTTTCCGGCGCCGGAGAGGCCGACCAGCCCCACCTTCTCGCCGGCGCGCACGGTGAGCGAAAGGCCCTCGATCACCCCCTGTCCCTGCCGATATTCAAACTGGACGTTCCTGAACTCGACCTCGCCCGCCGTCACCGTGAGCGGCCTGGCGTTCGGGGCGTCGATGATAGTCGGCGGCGTGGTCACGACGGGCATGGCGTCGCGGATCGTTCCGACCGCCTGGAAAATCTGCTGCCCCATCTGCAGGAAGGCACGGGAGTTGGCATTGAGCCGCAGCACGATAGCGATCGAGGCGACGAACTGGCCGATAGTGACGAAACCGCCCACGAGTCCCGAGAAACCTATGATGGAAATAGCGAGTGTGAGGACGGTGTTGAGCAGGATGACGCTCGTGTCGGTCGTCAAGTGGATGCGCCTTTCATCTGGATGTTGCTGTAGAGGTCGGTCATGGCGCCGACGACGAGGCTGCGCGCGCGGGCGGTCTTGCGCGAACGCTCGGAAAAACGCGGCACCGCTGCCGCCGCAAGCGCGATGTTGGCCGCGATCCAGACGAACACGGGGAGCGCCAACGGCCAGGAGAGCGCGCTGAGCAGAACGAGCGAGCCGACTGTACCAGGAAGAGCGGTACTTGGTAGAAGGCCACGACGATCTGCTGCTGCACGGCAGACGCGACCTGGGAAATGCGCGTAGCTACCTGTCCGGCGAAGAGATCGTGGAAGAAGGCGAGGTCCTGGCGCTCCACCGCCTTGTGACCCTGCCACTGCATCGCCGCCGGCATACATACCGCCACCGTCTGCGAGTTCAGCGTGTTGCCGAGGAAGATCAGCAGCGGCAGCACGGGGAAAATCAGCACGCCGAGGACGGCTAGCGTCGGCCAACTCTCTTCGAGGAAAGCGGCTGCGCCCTTGGCGGTCACTCCGTCCACGACGAAGGAAATGCCCCAGATCGTCGCGAGATTGATGCCTTCGATGGCGATCATGAGGATGGCGACGGCCGCGAGCACGCCGCGGAACATCGAGGCGAAATGCACGAGCAGCGCAAAAGGCCCGCGTGACGGCAGCGGCGTGTACGGAATATCGAGCGGACGAATGAGCGTCTCGAACGGACGATAGATGAGATCCGAAAGCAACATAGCGGCTCCGGCTAGGCAATGCCGCCGACGGGCCCGAGACAAATGTAAGACGACAGCACGACGGCAGACGCGCGCGATGGGATTGACCTACGACGCAAAGTGCGATGATCTTTGTTATAGCAACGAGAGGTTGCCATGACTATAGCTTCCTTGCCTGCGCCACCTTATTACGTCGTCTGTTTCTCATCGCAACGAACCGAGGTCGAAGACGGCTATGGTGAAACCGGCGCTGCGATGGTGGAACTAGCAAAACAGCAGCCTGGCTTTCAAGGTTTCGAGAGCGCTCGCCGCGCGGATGGTTTCGGCATAATCAACTCCTATTGGAAGGATGAGGAGAGCATCCGTGCCTGGAAAGCAGTTGTCGATCACGTTGAGGCGCAACGCCGGGGTCGGGGAAATTGGTATGCGTGTTACGAAATCCGGGTGGCACTCGTGCAGAGCGCCTACGGGTTCGACGGAAGGGACGCGAAGGGGTAGATGCAAGGCTATGTTCGACTACGTGCGTGCGTGGGGTCGGTGCAGTGCGAAAATGCAAAGACAACGCCAAACTGAAAGACCATCGACCCGAACCAGAGGACGCCATGCACGCCTACTACGGTGACATACTCTCGAGAATTGACGAAGATCCTCGGTGGTTCGATGAGCACGCAGTACCAAGATACTGCGAGTTCGAGCCAAACCAGGTAGTGGGCATTTCCGTCGAAGAAGTCGCTCTTGCCGAAATCGCCTGTCAATCGTGCCGCCGGCACTTCCGGGTTGCCTTCTCTGGTGTAAACGTAAAGTCCCTTGAGACACCTCAAGAACGGCAAGCCCGGGTCGCCGATCAACTGAATTTCAGGCCAATTGCCGACGCTATCCGCGCCAGAACGCTTCACTACGGCGATCCCCCGGCCGTCAATTGCTGCCTGGCCGGAAGCACAATGAACAGTGTGCCCATTCGAGTGATCGAGTATTGGGCGCGGGGCGACCGGCAATACCTCGATGGTGGTCGCATCACAGACATGCGCTTCTTCGAGTGGGCGCGTGACGAAGCGCTCGAGATCGAGATTACGCCCGACCGGGCCTAGACCTGAAACTTACGAGGACCGCATGCCCCGGCCACAGTCGCAGCACTACGCTATCTCGGACCTGCGTGATCAGCCAGGCTTCTGCTCGACGGTTGCGGATCGCGTCTGGCGGGCCTGGTGGCAAGGCGCAGGCCACCCCCTCGAACAGGTGGCCAACCATATGCAGGAAATGTTAGACGAGCGAGAGTTGCCTTTTGGGCTTGTCGCCCACGAGGGCGCGACCTACCTGGGGTCGACGCTGATCATCTCCTGCGATCTGGAGGAGCGTCCGCAATACGCTCCATGGGTGGCGGCCGTATGGGTCGATGCCGAACACCGGCATCAGGGAATTGGCAGGGCTCTTGTCCGTCGCGCGGCTGAAGCGACGTTCGACCTGGGTCATGATGTCGCCTATCTCTGCGCGTTGCCGGAAAGGCGCTCTTTCTACGAAGCATTCGGCTGGCGTCGCCTCGAAGAAGGTGTAGGTCCTCATGGGCTCACGGTCCTTACGTGTGTGCGGGGCATCTGACTCGGGCAATCGAACGCTAGCTTCCGCGTTCGACCCCGTTGCGGAAGTTCGTCTGATCCGGCCAAACTCTCACTTTCGGCCCTTCTCGGACCTTGCTGCCGAGAAGTTGACGGGCAAGTCCCTAGTCCGTTGCGGTCGTTCAGTGCTCATCGTCCCACGACGCTGTATTCTAGTCGCAGGAAAGCCAGCTTTATCTGCAGCAGATCCGCCGAACGTGGCTCGGCATGCTAAGTTCTGATATCATAGTTGTGAGGCAGTTGCTCATGCGTCCGCTACGGCATGAGTGTGGAGGAGTTCGAGGCATATCGGAGATGCAGTCTCGGCTCAGGCACTGTCGAAGCTAGTTGAGTTGGATTACAGCCGCACGCGTGATCTCGATCGGTGGGATCGGGCGCGCGGCGGACGTCTCAAGCGCAAGCAGGTTGCCTCTAATCTGCGGCGACGCTGAGCATCGGCTTGGATCCGCCGCTCACACCAAGGAGGAACCGATGAAAACCATGATCGCGGCATCCGCCGCAGCGATGACACCTGTCAAAACTGCGCTTTTCTTCGGATTACTCGTTGCCCTTGCTCCCGGAACCGTCATGGGGGCCCCTATCGAAAAAAAGGGGACCACACCCTACGTGACGCACTTCGTTTTTCGCCCCTTGATGAGCATTGACGTTCCGGGCGTCGGCAAGGCCACCGCGCTGGAGGCGGTCGGGACTACCGAAAATATGAAGGGAGAAGCAATGCTCGACAAGATGTCAGCACATTGCGCCGCGGTAAGCGTCGCTTCGGGCGACAAGAACTTTATTGATGGCGCCTGTGTGCTGGCCGACAAGGATGGCGACAAGATCTTTTCGACCTTCGATACGCGCGACCTCGACAAGTCGCAGCCGGAAATGGCTTGTGGCACCCATATCATCACCGGGGGCACCGGCAAGTACGCGGGCATTACCGGGCGTGAGCCCTTTGCGTGTATGGAGATGCCCGCACTGGCTGGACCCGGCGGCTATACTGCGATGGACATACCGCATAACACGTCGTGGGAGATCAAATGACCGGAACCTCGATGCCCTATCGCAAACCCGGCCGACAACCAACAAGGTAAATAAGAGCCCGGCCCGACAGCCGGGCTCTCTCTAAGCTGGAAAATGGCTGAAGCGCGGCGCCGACCAGATCTATGGATGTTTGACCCTGCATGATTCGCGTCGCGCCCAGGCTGAACTTCGCACACGGTGGACGAGCGGTAGTTCGTCGCGCAGTCGAGGAATGGCGGGCGGTGGCGCACCCTGCTCATTCCGTTGAGCGAGACGAATGATCTTCTTCCACCCGAAAAATCGCTTCTCGAAGTACGATCCGTCCGCTTGAAGATTCAGCGCTGCGGTGTGGAGGTGGCTTTGGGAGGAAGGCTATGTCCAGCGTGAACTCGGGCCGCATCATCGGTCAGAAGCCCCCATTGAAGGCGAAGGAGGTCTGGGCCATCCGAACCCGCCTTCAGATGTTGGGTGCAGTGCGCGACCTGGCGCTGTTCAATCTCGCGATCGACAGCAAATTGCGAGCTTGTGATCTGGTCGCGATGGCGGCGCTTCTCATTGAAGCGCCGCCATCGCTGGTCTCGCTGAAGGTCAGGCCCGACCTTTTTGCGACGGATCGAACCGGAAAGATCGATCCAAGCCGCCGCTCTCCGATGGCGGCGGCGATGTCTGCGCCGGATTCCAAGCGCTACCATCGGCCACTGCGTCGACGTGCGCAGGGCGGGGTACTTCCAATGCAGCGCAGATTATCGGCCATCCTCTCGGCTGACATCGCTAAACCCGATTGATGGACTTCGACGAGGTCAGCACGCTGAGCCGCCTCAGGTCGCTACGGCATGACCTGGTCGACCCCTGTATTGCCTCTCACGGCCTTGATTTCGCATCGACGCGAAAGTCGGACACCATACCTGGAGTTGCCGAAGAGGCAGCCCGGCTCGCCGACCACCTGGCAAAGAGAGCTCGCGAGATCGCCTAAGCGAACGAGCGGATAGCCGGCGCTTCCGTCGCCGGCATTGTGCTCAATGGATATCGGGCGTTAAGCCACGAGCGATCTTGCTGACAAGATGGATTCGCAGTTTTGGTTGTCATCCTGATGCCTTCATTTGCGGGCTTGAGAAGATCTCCAAAACCAACGCCTTCAAGCACTTCGGCGCCAGCCGGTCGAGCACTCCAAGACCAATTGTGGCAACTAATTCTCGTCATGAAGTGCCCAAGGTAACGGAAACGGCCGCGTTCTTACAATAAACTGACAATCGACGCAGATCAGACTGGGCACAGCATTTCCGATGCTTTCACTCCCGCTCCGGGAATTCAGTTTCACGCCGGCTAATCGTGAACCCGGACGAGCCTTCAGGAAAGGCGGTGGTGGTCGAGCGCTTGCTGCTCGTGGGACTGAATTGACGAGGACTGATCCGGGTCACAGGTGTAAGCTGTATGCCCTCGACTCGCGGGAAAGCGCCTTAGAGCAAGCCGAATTCGACCATGTCAGAGGATGCTAGGTCATGCCCGACATCGGAGACTGGCTCGCCAGCATCAGGCTTGAGCAGTATCGCCAAACCTTCTTGAAGAACGGCATCGATCTCGATGTCGTCGACGATCTCACCGATGCCGACCTCAAGGAGCTCGGACTTTCCCTTGGTGACCGCAAGCGTTTTCTCAGGGCGGCCGCGACCCTGGCTCAGCAGTCGCCGCCGCCCACGGCGGCACTACGTCCCTCCGTGCCACGGACCCACAGCGAGGGGGAACGGCGACAGCTTACGGTGATGTTCTGCGATCTCGTTGGATCGACAGCACTCTCCGCCCGCCTCGATCCAGAAGACCTACGGCAGTCGATCGTGGCGTACCGTGCTTGCGCCACCGAGATCGTCGGCCGGTACGACGGTTTTGTTGCCAAGTATATGGGCGACGGCGTCCTCGTATACTTCGGCTATCCGCAGGCTCACGAGGAAGATGCCGAGCGGGCCGTGAGGGCCGGCCTCGCGGTCGCTGAGGCCGTCGACCGGCTGGATGCGGCAGGCGAACACCTGGCTGTTCGGATTGGAATCGCCACTGGCCTGGTCGTGGTGGGTGACATCATCGGCACCGGCGAGGCCGAGGAATGCAGCGTCGTAGGTGAAACGCCGAACCTGGCGGCCCGCCTACAGGCGTTGGCCGGATCCGGCACAGTGGTCATTGCCGAAGCGACGCGCGCACTGCTGCGGGGCCAGTTCAAGCTCGAGAGCATCGGACTGCGGCCGATCAAAGGTTTTTCCGGGGCGGCTGAAGCGTTTCGGGTGCTCGGCGAAGTGCGTAGCGACGACCGCTTCGAGGCCGGTCACGCGGCCGTGCTGCCGTTGGTCGGCCGTGACCCGGAACTCGCATTGTTGGTCGATCGCTGGACTAAGGCCAAGGCCAACGAAGGTCAGGTCGTCCTGCTCGAGGGTGAGGCCGGAATCGGCAAGTCACGTCTCACCCTGGCCCTTCGCGAGCGTCTCTTTCGAGAACCGCACAGGTTGCGCCGCTATTTCGCCTCGCCACACCACGTGAACAGCGCGCTTCGTCCGGTGATTGCCCAGCTTGAACAGGAAGCGGGATTTGAACGCGAGGATTCATCGGTCGTGAAGCTCGCCAAACTCCAGGCGCTGATCGCGGAACAGGTGGGTGAGGTGAGCGAAGCGCTCCCATTGTTGGCCGAGCTTCTCGGAATTCCGGGCAGCGGCCGCTGTCCAATACTGGATCTTGCGCCCCAACAGCGTAAGAACCGAACCTTCGACGTCCTCATCGCCCAGCTTGCCAGACTGGCTGCGAAGCAGCCGGTGCTCTTGTTGCTTGAGGACGCTCACTGGCTGGACGCGAGTAGCCTTGAGCTATTCAGCTTGTTCGTGAACCGCATCCGGCAGCTCCCAGTGCTGCTGGTCATTACCCACAGGCCCGAGTTCGTCCCGCCTTGGCGTAGTTACCGGCACGTGACAAAGGTGGTGCTGAATCGTCTCGACCGGGTGCACGCCCAATCGCTGGTCGAACGGCTGACCGGCGGAAAGGCACTGCCTGCCGGAGTGCTCGATTACATCCTGGCCAATACCGATGGCGTACCGCTGTACCTTGAGGAATTGACCAAAACCATGCTCGAATCTGGTCTGCTGGGAGTGGCCGGCGATCAGTTTGGACTGGCTGCACATATGCCGCCGCTGGCGATCCCGGTAACGCTATACGACTCGCTGATGGCCCGCCTCGACCGCCTCGGCAGGGCCAAGGTGGTGGCCCAGATAGGCGCCTGCATCGGGCGCGAGTTCTCCTATGAGCTGATTGCGGCGTTAGCTGTGCTCGATGAGCATGAGCTGCAAAGGAGCCTTGATCAACTGGTTGCAACTGAGCTGGTTTTTCGGCGCGGAAGTCCCCCTGACGCGATCTACAGCTTCAAGCACGCGCTCGTCAGAGATACCGCATATCAATCCCTCCTCAAGAGTCGCCGCCGGGAACTCCATCGCCGTATTGCCCAGGTCTTCGAAGAACTCGCCCCACATGTCGTGTCCGCTCAGCCCGAGCTCCTGGCCCATCATCTGACCGAGGCAGGAGAGCTGCCGCAAGCCGTCGTGTTCTGGCACCGGGCCGCCGAGCACGCAAACGAGCGGGCGGCGAATGCCGAGGCCGTCGGCCATTTGGCCAAGGCACTCGACCTGCTCGCCCAGATGCCCGAGAATCCGGAGCGCGCCGAGCTTGAGCTGACGTTGTTGATCACCATGGGACGAGTGCTCACCGCTGCGAAGGGCTATGGCCACCCGGAGGTCGAGCGCGTCTACAACCGTGCTCTCAACCTGGCGGAGCGGATCCAGGAAACGCCCAGGCTGTTCCCGGTCCTCCTCGGTCTCACCATTCATCATGCGGTGCGGTCCGAGCTTTCCGCGGCGCGAGACCTTGGCGAACGGCTTCTGAGGTTGGCGCAGCAGATCTCAGATCCTGTGCTCGTGGTGGAAGCGTCCTATGCTTTGGGCATTACCTGCTCCTGGCGCGGCGAATTCGCCTCGGCATGGAAGCACTTCGAGCACGGGATCAGCCAGTACGACATCGCCCAGCACCGGGCCCATCTAGCGCTCTATGGACAGGATGGAGGACCGATCTGCCTGTGCCGTGGCGGCATGGCGCTGTGGTATCTCGGCCACGATGACCGGGCGCTGGAGCTGATGGACGAGGCGCTCGCCATGACCGCGAGCCTCGGGCATTTGTTCAGCCGTGCCTATGTACTGACATGGGCGGCGATTTTGCACGTGCATCGACGCGACATCGCCAAGGCGCAAGAGGCGGCGGAGTTGGCGTTGGCGTTCGCGGCCGAACACGAATTTCCATTCTGGCACACCCAGGGAGTCTTCCTGCAGGGGTGGGTGCTGGCGGAGCGGGGCCTGATCGCGGAAGGCATCGAGCGGTTGCGAGACGGGTTGGCTGGGATGCAGGCGATCGGGTCAGGAATGACGGCGCCTTGGGCGATGGGCTTACTCGCGGAGGCGCATGGAAAGGCTGATCGTTTTGCCGAGGGTAGCACCTTGATTGACGAGGCGGTTACCATTGTCGCGCGCACTGGCAACCGCTGGTGCGAGGCGGAGCTGTATCGGCTCAAGGGCGAACTCATGTCATCGAGCTCAGAGTGCGATCTTGCCGAAATCGAGGCGTGCTTCCGCAGTGCGCTCGACATCGCCCGCATGCAGGATGCGAAGATGTGGGAACTGCGCTCGGCGGTGAGTTTGGCCCGGCTTTGGCGAGCACAGGGTCTTAGAGCGCAGGCCTGCGAGCTGCTCATGCCGCTCCTCGGCTGTCTCTCTAACGGCCACGGGTCGCTCGATCTTCAGGATGCTCAAGCGGTCCTTGAGAGCTGCGGAGGTAATAAATTGAGCACCTGAACACTTGCTCCGCTGCAACGAGTTTGTCGTAACTCCCGGTGGAGCGATGATACTGACTCCGACATTTGAGGCCGCCCTTGGCAATGGATGGCTGCAGGAAAGGCAGATGCGCCTTGAACGGAATATTCTCATGCTTTGCTCAATGTAGTGCGGCACCCCGAGGCGCCGCGGGAAGAACCGCCCTTCTAAAAAATGTCCCGGAGCAGGACTTTAGGCGCGGGGTTCAGGGTTAGAGGAGCCTGCTCCGGGAAAGGACTCGTCCCTCCCCGGCAAGCCTCGATATCCTGATCAAAGTCTCCATGCACATGATATCCACCTTGGCCTATGGACCTGCCTTCTCAAGGCGACACAATGACGCCGGTCAAGCCAAGTCCTATCAGAGCGTCGCAAAAGCGAAGACCATCAATCCAAAGATGCCCACCGCGATGATCGTTTTGGTTGTCCTATCCATCGTTAGCCTCCGGCAGGCCAGCGGACGGCGCTATGCCTCGCTGGCCTGCGAACCGTTGTTCACCGGGTTGAAGCACGCCAGCCATCGATGCCGCTTTTCGAAGCCGGGCAGCCGGGCTGGGACACAGTTCCCGGATTTCACCTATATCTGTTCCGGCGGACCGAAGAGCCTTTCGACAATCCGCGGGATGTCGTTCCTCGTTATGCCGATGTCCTCGAGCAGCCTGTCGTCGAGGTTATGAAGCGCGGCGGCCGCCCGCCTCCGCTGCCGCCGCTGCAGCGCGCGTAGAAGAAGTCCCGCGACCATCACCCTGGGACTGCGCAGCGTCAGATCCTGGCGGATTTGAGTTGATGAGTGTTCGTATGCGGACATTATTGCCCTCCATTCGCAGCATTGATCGGCCCGGCCGCCGCGAGGTCCGCAGAAGCGAAGCGGCGAACGGGCATCTGGGAGGCATCGGCGACATGGAGACGCGATAGCGCCGAGCTCCGCGCGCGAGTAGCCGTGGCCAGACTGTGTATTTGAGAGGGATCCCCGAGGCGGCGAACGCGTGCGTTCGAGCCGCTCGGGGTTACGAGCGCGTCAGCAGGGACGCTGAGATGACCAGGTATTTCTTGTGTCGACGTGAAGTAGTCATGACTCCGATATGGTCACTTGATCCAATGTTTCAATCGGTCGAGATGCGGCCTTTGGACGCTGTCGGGCGCGGGTTGCGGGCTAGCCGTCGCTCTTGGGCGTAGACGGCGGCCGCTCGTCACCGCCGGTCCTACCCCGCCGGACGGTCGTTTTCCCTGCGCATGACCGATATCGTAGCTCCTCGGAGCAGATCTGCTGCGGCTTAATTTGCGTCATCACCAGTCCTCTCCGGTTCGCTCGAAGACGAGCCACGCGGTTCCCTTTTGCGCGATCCGCGTCCTGCGGGCCTCCTGAACCCGCTCCGCCTGTCGTTTTGTGAAGGGCCCCATCGGCGGAGTCTGCCGTTCGCCGCAACGGACCTGGCAGTACCATCTGATGCCATCGCGCGAGAAGATATCGACCGAAGTAGAGGTCTCATGCGGCTCTTGCCCGGCGATCTCGTCGATGAAAATGATCGACCTCGAGTAGTGCTTGTCGGGCGTACTCCTGCGCACGCCAGGAGCCAGATTGCCGTCAGGCGACATCGACATAGTTCAACTCCTCTTTTTCGCTGCGGCGGTTTGGCGCCTGCCTCGTCAGCAGGCGACCATTTCATGCTCCATTGCCACTTCGACCATCAGATTTTCCAAGTCGCGGGATATAGAAGCGACAGCCAATACGCGTCCGTCGCGCTTGAAGCGCAGCAGACAGTCCCTGCCGGCTATGTCGCCTTCGACCATGATCTCGTCCCAGCGTTCCGCATGGCCGACATAGTTGATCCTGACGTCGTAGTGCTGGCTCCAGAAGAACGGCACGGCTGTAAACTTCTCGCTCCGGCCGAGCATATTCAGCGCCGCGGTCTGCCCCTGCCTCTCGGCCACCACCCAATGTTCGACGCGAATGTTCTCTCCGCTATGCGGATCGGGCCAGCGCGCGATATCACCGGCCGCGAAGATCCCCTGTTCACTGGTTTCGAGAAAACCATTCACCACGATGCCGCGGTCCGTTGTCAGCCCTGCCGTTTCGGCGAGCCCCGTCCGCGGCCGCACGCCGATGCCAGTGACAACGAGGTCGGCGGCCAGGATGTCGCCGCCGCGAAGTTTCACCTCGCTGCCATTGATACTGCTTACAGTCTCCAGGAGATGGAAAACGACGCCATTCTTCTCGTGAAGGGTCCGGATGAAGTCGCCCATCTGCGCGCCGAGGACGCGCCCCATCGGGTGCTTGCTGGGTGCGACGACATGCACTTCGACCCCGCGAGCGCGCAGGGCCGCGGCAACTTCGAGGCCGATGAAACTCGCTCCAAGCACGACGACCCGGCGGGCCGTCGTCGCCTGCTCGATTATGGCACGGCAGTCGGCGAGCGAGCGCAGCGTGTGGACATGGGGCTGGTCGGCACCCGGTATCGTCAGGCGAACCGGCTCTGCACCGGTCGCGAGCAGCAATCTGTCATAAGGGACGGATGCCCCGCCAGCGAGGATGACCTCGCGAGTCCGCGGCTCGATGCGTTCCGCTTGCGTCCCGAGACGCAAGTCGATCTGGTTCTTGGAATAATAGCTCTCCCCCCGTAGCGGGACCCAGCTCTCCGGCGCCTTGCCGGCAAGGTAGTCCTTGGAAAGGTTCGGCCGGTCGACAGGCGGCGCCGCGTCGTCGCTGAGCATGACGATGCTGCCGGCATATTGCTCCCGCCGCAGCATTTCGGCCGCGGCAAAGCCGGCCGCGCCGCCGCCGAGGATGACGATCTTCTCGGGCGTTGCCTCGACAGGGCGCTCGCTCGTTGCCGTTTCCGCACGCTTGCGCTTGCCGACCACGAAGATATTGCCATCGCGCTCCTCCACCCACCAGCATGCCAACGGCCTGAAGGCGGGTGCGCGCAGGGCCTCGCCGGTCCGCAAGCTGAAACATGCGTGATGCCATGGGCAGCGCACGGTGTCGCCGGCCACCAGGCCGTCGGCAAGCGGACCCTTGTAATGCGTGCAATGCGCGTCAACGGCGAAAATCTCAGCCCCGTGGCGCACAAGCAGCACGTGCGCATCGCCGCAATGGCCAACCAACTGGCTTCCGGCGGGAAGATCGGCAAGACTTATGCCACGCGTCAGATCAGGCCCAGTCATGCTTGTAGGCTCAGCAGCCATTCGTTTCTCCTTGGCTATCGAGATGGAGCCCGCTGCGGGGCCTGAAAGCGACCTCTGCGGATCGCGGCCTTTGATCTCACCAGCCAGTTTGTTGCCGCTGCGCCTATTAAGCAAACGAATTTAATCGCCTGTTGAGTGCAGTTTTTCTGCTGGATAGCTCATGACAAAGGGCAACAGGACATCTAAAGAATGGCCCGCCCCGTCCTATCCCAGTCGGCCAGAAAGGCCGCCAGTCCCTTCTGGGTGAGCGGGTGTTCGGCCAGACTCCTGAGCACTCCCGGTGGCACGGTCGCAATATCTGCGCCTGCCGTTGCGGCTCGCGTGACATGCAGCGGCGTGCGGATCGAGGACGCCAGAATTTCCGTATTGAAGGATTCGTCGTTGTTGTAGATCGCCCGGATTTCCCGGACGACTTCGATGCCATCCAGGCCGATATCATCCAGCCTGCCGACGAAAGGCGAGATGTATGCTGCGCCGGCTTTCGCCGCGAGCAATGCCTGGTTCGCTGAAAAGCAGAGCGTGACATTGACCTTCAGCCCGCGTTCGCTGAGTGCCCGGCAAGCCCTGAACCCATCCCAGGTCGAGGGCACCTTGACGGCCACATTGGGAGCAATGCTGGCCAACCGCTCCCCCTCGGCGACCATGCTGTCGAACTCAGTCGCGGTGACCTCCGCTGAGACCGGGCCTTCAATTGCCTCGCAGATCTCCTTGATAACCTCTTGGATCGATCGGCCCGTCTTTGCGATCAACGAGGGGTTCGTCGTCACTCCGTCGACGACACCTGCGCCGGCAAGCCCGCGTATTTCGACAATATCGGCTGTATCGACAAAGAACTTCATGGTTTTTCTCCTGGCATGACCGCATGACGCATTGGCGACGTGATCTCCGAGGTGATTTGGTCGTAGCAGATGTGATCGCTCGCCCTATGTCTGTGAAGACAGGGCAGTAGGGAGCGACGTGCATGAGCGCCAAAATCTCCGGGAAGGACGTCAGACTGAAGCGTGCCTATGAAAGTCCGACGGACAGTGACGGCACGCGTGTCTTGGTTGACCGGCTGTGGCCGCGTGGAGTGAGGAAAACCGATGCCGCAATCGACTATTGGATAAAGGAGCTGGCACCAAGCACCGAGCTGCGGATATGGTTCGCTCACGATCCCTCCCGTTGGGAGGAGTTCCGCCGGCGATATACCGCAGAGATTGAGGCGCATCACGAGGAATTTGATCGACTGCGCGACCTGGCGCTTAAAGGTCCGATCACGCTCGTCTATGCGGCGCACGACGAGACGCACAACGATGCAGTCGTTCTCAGGGAGCTCTTGCTGGCACATCGATAAAATGCCCCGTCCAGATTTGGGGAACGACGACGAGTGACGTGAGTGTCGACCGCGGCGCGTCCATGGCCAGCCAACCGCACCGCGCCGCAACAAAGATGGCCCCCGCGTTCGGCCCGCTGTCTACGCAGCATGCAGCGCTAGGACTGCTGGATTCCACCCAAGCCTACGGCTCGGATAGTATTTAGCAAACGAATTTGATTGACATTTAAGCGCAATTTTTATGCTATACTATGATGGACATTGAACTAGCCCGTACTTTCTTGGAAATAGTTTCAACGGGAAGTTTTATTCGAGCCGCGGAGCGCTTGAATGTTGCTCAGACGACGGTCAGCGCGCGGATTCGCCACCTCGAACAACTGCTTGGCCGGCCGCTGTTTATTCGGAACAAGGGCGGCGCGTCACTGACCCCGGCGGGCGAGCAGTTCCTGCGCCACGCGCCAACCTTCGTCCAGCTATGGCAGCGCACTCGTCAACAGGTCAAAGTGCCGGCAGGGCGCCGAGCGGTGCTGACGGTCGGCAGCGAAGTCACGCTTGCGCACCCGCTGCTGCTGAGCTGGGTCAGATGGATTCGTCGGTTTCTTCCCGATATTGCGCTTCGCGTACATGTCGACGTGCCCCAGGATCTGATCAATCAGGTCGCCTCGGGAATGGTCGATGTGGCGATCATGTATGCTCCCCAGCATCGCCCCGGCCTTAGAATCGATCTGCTGATGGAAGAAAAGCTCGTGCTTGTGACAACCGATCCGGAAGCGAAGCGCCTTGAGGAGGCGAGTTACGTCTACATGGATTGGGGGCCGGATTTCGGGCGGCAACACGACATGAATTTCCCGGATGTCGCACCAGACCTCTCTTTCGATCTCGGTCCCCTGGCTCTCGGCTATGTCCTCGCGAGCGGCGGTTCCGGCTACTTCAGAATGAGCGCGGTGGAGCCGCATTTAGCTGCGGGTGAACTCCACCTCGTACCCGACATGCCGCAATACTCCTATCCGGTTTACGCGGTCAGGTCTGCAAACTCCGAAGAGAGTGTCGTCGGACCTGCCCTTGCGGGATTGCGCGCGATCTCCGAAGGCCACATCGAGACCTAAGCGGCCGCGTCGTGCAATGGAAACAGCAGATCGACTGTGGTCCCGGTCCCTCGCTCACTGGCAATGCTCAGATGGCCGCCGACCATCTGCATGAAAGTGCGCACCTGCGCTAGTCCCATGCCGGTGCCGTTCTCGCCCTTCGTCGTGAAGAACGGATCCAGCACCTTTCGCAGAACGTCCGGTGGCATGCCGCAGCCGTGGTCCTTGACGCGAAGCCGGGCATAGGTTCCCGGCACCGGCCCGCCAGGCGCACAATTCGTCGCGACGAGCCGCTCCGTTACGATCCAAATCTCGCCGCCGCCTGGCATGGCATCGCGAGCGTTAAGGACAAGATTGAGGACGGCGGCGTCGAACAACGCCGGATCGATCAGAACGTTGGGAACGTCGGAACCAAGTTCAAACCTGACGCGGATGCCAGGTCTCGCACCATATCTCAGGAATGGCCCGGAAGAGCGGACGAGCTCATTCAGGTCGCGCACTTGCAGGCCGAGTTCTCTATGGTCTGCAAAAGCGAGCAACTGCGATATCAGTTCGACACCCCGGTCGACGCCTTCCCGCGCCGCCGCGATAAAGGCGCGCACGCTCTCCGGCTGGTCGGCTTTTCTTTCGGCAAGCCTCAGGCCGGATTCGACGATCGCCAGGATGTTTCTGAGATCATGAGCGATACCGCCGGTCATCTCGCCCAAGGAGGCGAGCCGGCGCATTGCGCTTTCGCGCTGTTCGGCAGTCTGTGTGCCGCCGCTGCTCTCCGCCTGCGGTTGCAGCAATAGGTCTGCCCGAAACGCCATATCTGTCATGATAGCCCCTCATGGTTCCCGATGCCGTGCGGAAACTACGGTCCCCGTGCCATCGCCTTCGTCTATTCGCTCGTCGGCTGGACACCCGCCGCTACGCGCGTGCGCTATCTAAACTCGGCGAACTGTCCGCTTTGCCATTATTTCTTCGACCGTCGGAAACGTCTTGAGGGCCTCATCCGGTAGGCCGCTGCTTGCAGCGACCGCCTCCATCCAGCCGCCATGCGCTTCCGGTTCGCCGACTATGATGCGGCCGACCATTCCAGCCTGCTCGTGGGGAACGCAATAATAGTCATAAACCCCTTGCTCGGTGAAGGTGACCGAAAAGCTCTCGTCGGGCAGGAGATAGCCTGAATCCCAGGATTTTGCCGATTCCGGAATGCGCCGAGGCCTCCCGAAGTTTGCTGGATGATAGGCGGTCGTCGTATGCGAATTGCCGGGATTGAAGTTGGTCCAGCGGACCATCTGACCCGGCTTGATCAAGACACCGATCGGGTCGAACCAGACATGCGAGCCATCGGCGCGCCCCTGCATCCTGATCTCCACGGCTTCTTCGGCCCACACGTCCCGCTTGGACAGGGAAAGGACGGCGGCGAGCCCGCCCCATAGACCCAGCACTTCACGCCGCGCGACCCTCATTTGGCGACGCTCGCTTCGTCGGCCTCTGCAAC
The DNA here is from genome assembly GCF_002531555.1 of Sinorhizobium sp. BJ1. NCBI lineage: Bacteria > Pseudomonadati > Pseudomonadota > Alphaproteobacteria > Hyphomicrobiales > Rhizobiaceae > Sinorhizobium > Sinorhizobium sp. BJ1. The sequence continues at coordinate 4,475 of NZ_NWTH01000018.1, read as the reverse complement.
ATGCCACAGGACCACGTGGACATGCGGCTCTTCCACGCCTGGATGGCCGGCATTGTAGTAAACGTCGACATGGTCGACGCTGCCGCCGGGCGCTGCAAGGTTGTCGAATGACTTGTCCAGATTGAGATCCTTGGTCGGCAGCATATAGATGGTGCTGACAAGCTTTCCGTCATGGTCATATGCGAGGAACGGCCCGGCCCGCAGGGTCGCCGGATCGACGAAAAGCTGGCCCATTCCAGGGAGGAAGTCGGGCAACTTCACCAGCTTGCTGACCTGCTGATAAGGGGCGGCTGGCGGCGCTTTTGCGACTTCGTCCGCCGCGATTGCACCAAGCGAGCTAGCCAGTGTCAGGCCAGGGACCAGGAGGAGTCTTTTCATCACGGAATCCTTTTCTTTGAAAATCGCGATCGACCAAACTCCGGCAGCCGGTGGGCTGCTTGCTCGACCTGCAGCGTAGAGCCATTCAAGAGCCACGGGGCAATACAAGTCCAACGAAATAAACTAGCATTTGAATGCACTATTTCTGCATTATCATAAAGGTTACTGTTTAACCGCCTTAGGTTGTGAAAGGCTTCCGAGCGCGAGATAGCCAGAATTGAAGCGCGGTGCACCTTTAGTAGCTGAACGCTTGACTTAAAAAATTCTCTCACCATCTTTCAGATATCATGGTTATTTACATGCCACATCGAGAGCCAAAACGCCTCAAAGCAGGCCTCTAACCCGGACGCGAACTCGCTTCGCGTCCGGGTCAGCCAGTTCTTTCAACTCAACGCAAGACCGCTGCAGACGGAGTGCCGAACGCACTTCACTGGCAGTCGCGCGTATTTGGCTAAGAGGCGACCATGATGATCTTCGGAAACCTGTCGGAAGAAGATATTACCCTTGACCTTGCGACCAAGGGAAAGCACTCGGCGCTGTCCAAGATCGCTGTGAAAATTGCGCGGAGAACCGGGCTTGATGATCGGGAGGTTCTCCGCGGCATTTGGCGGCGCGAGAGGCTCGGCTCGACCGCCATTGGTCGTGGCATCGCCGTCCCGCACGCGTTGCTGCGCTCGATCTCGTCGCCCGTCGCGTCGTTTACGCGACTGGCTCCTCCGGTCGATTTCAACAGCCCCGACCTCGTTCCCGTCGATCTCGTCTTTACCCTGCTTTGGCCGCGCTCCGAGGCTCGCACCTTCTTGCCCGCGCTTTCGCAACTGTTTCGGTTCGTGCGGGCGCCGCTGATCCGGAAGGGGCTCCGACTGGCCCGGTCGTCCGAGGAGGTGATGGCGATCCTGCAGAGCGAGGCATGGTCGATCAATGAGATCCCAACGCGGACCAATGGTGCTCGAAGCGTGGCGGTAAGGTGAACCATAGGAGGACGCAAAGAATGAAGAAGCACACCCAGACACCACGAAAGCCGTCGATCGTGATTGGCGAGACGGATCACCAGCGATTGAACAAGCTTGCGCTCGCCGCGGCTGATCGCTTTCCCGAGATTTCCGATGGTCTCATACTTGAGCTCGAACGGGCACGCGTGGTTTCGGACAGCTCGGTACCTGGGAATGTCGTCCGAATGGGATCGACGGTGGAGTATGAAACCGACACCGGAGATCGTCGAACAGTGACGCTCGTGTTCCCGAAAGACGCCGATATTTCCGAAGGTAAGATATCCATTCTGACGCCAATCGGCACCGCCCTTGTCGGCCTCTCGGTCGGTCAATCAATCATGTGGACGGCGCGGGACGGTCGCCTACATCGACTGTCTGTGATTTCCGTCGGCCAGTCGGCGCTGGAGGATGGAAGCCGGCGACACATGCCGGTGCTCTCGAGCGCCGGAGATTAGACCATGGGTTGCTCAACCCGGCTTCTAACCAGGCGGGCAGCCCGGATCGCAAGGAGCCTGAACCCTGGTTCCCAGGCAATTGGGAGACTCGCTGTGCCCGTCGCAGATTACTGGCAACTGACGTCCAAGGACTACAGCGTCCTCGAAACAAGGCTGAAGCATTACCAATGCCCGGATCTGTGCATGCGTTCGAAAGAAGGAGCACATCGACATGAACGAGCCGTTCGATCTCTTTGTCTTCATCGTCTTGGTTGCCGTGTATTTTGTGTTCAGGATATCGCTGAAGCTGCGCCGGTCGGACCAGCGTGAAACGGGAAGCGGCGAAAAGGCTTTCGCACCAGAAACGAAGTTCTCCACACCGGACACGCGGCACGCAGCGTTCCGGCAGGCAAATGACCAGTGCCAGCCGAGGAGGTCCGCGGAGGCTTCGCGGACGACCACGTCGCTTGCTGACAGTCGCGCCGCAGCCGAACCCTCGCTCAGCGTGCATCGCAGGCCTAAACAGACGGAGATGCCGAGGCACTCGGGATGGCCGCAGTTACGCAACAACGCCGGCAACGGCCGGCCAGTGCGCTGCGCATTGGCCGCGGGAACCGCATGGGTATTACAGAATGCACAATAGAACAGACATTCGTCTTAAGCCGGCCATCACCATTAACGCGGGGGACTACAAGCGCCTTGCAGAACTGGCGCTCGCCGCCGCGCGCCTGGCGGTGCAATCCGAAGCGTTGCTTCTCAAACTCGACCGCGGGCACGTCGTTGTTGACTCGGATCTGGAGAACATTGTGCGGATGGGATCGATCGTCCGCTACAAGACCGACACGGGCGATACGCGGACGATCACGCTTGTCTTTCCCCGCGATGCCGACATCTCCGCGGGAAAGGTATCAGTCCTCACCCCCATCGGAACCGCGCTCCTGGGTCTTTCGGCTGGGCAGTCAGCCACTTGGACCGACCATAATAGCCGGAAGCACGAATTGATCGTGCTGTCGGTCGGTCAGGCGCCACCAGCTTCGTCAACTCACCGGGGATCGGATGATCCTCGCCATGCGATCCTGTCCGGAGCCTAGATGATGTTTTCCGTCAGGCATGGTCTCCGCCCCCTCGCTTACAGGGACCGTCTTATCGCAGGAGCATGACCCCTGCGCCGGTCCTGTCCCAGATCTGGTTGCGGCGCAGGGGATCACCCCGAACAAAAGCAACACTTGTCGCCGACACCGTTTGGGGCGGGCCGGCGGGAGACGTACCATGTTCATATCCGATGTCTGTCGACTCACGATCAGGGATTTCACTCTCTTGAAAATCTTGCAGGACCGATGGCCGAGCAACGATGACCTGGTGCGCGCAATCCTGCAGCATAAACTGACGAAGGCCATCGTCATGTTCCGGAAGGATATCCCTTCGACCATTGTGACACTTAACAGCCACGTCAGCCATCGTATCGAGGGCGGTGCTGCGGAAATCCACGATGCGATGCGCGGGCGGGTCGGTTTGACATTGTCCATCGCCAATCCGCGCAGATTGGCAATGTTGGGTCTTGCGGAAGGACAAAGCGTCATTCTGCGGCGGCCGGGAGAGGCCGCGGAGAGGATTACGGTCGAGAAGATCGTCTATCAGCCGGAGGCGGCAGAAAAGGTTCGGACGACCAGGCAGATTGTCCACGATTTCGGACCGCACCGCATCGAAGGGACGGCAAATCACGTCAGTCCCGATGTCGATGCTCCTGGTGCTTCTGCTGTCGGTTGCATTCGCAGCCGCGGCGAAGAAGTTGCGACGTGGGAAGCCGAATCATTGGCTGTGTGGGAGAATGAAGGTGGCGCACCCGAACGATCGCCGGCTATATCCAGGCTTCGGGCGAGATGAGAAGTACCGCCGAGATGGCACTGAATCAAAGAATCAAATGAGTGCGCAAGAGATCCAAGTGCTACGGGATTGCGTAGCGCGCGGTTCGCCATCGCTGCCCGGAATCGCGCGTCGCGCGCACCTGTAGCGGTGGATTCCAGCGGCAATACGTAGACCATGTGCCCACCGAGGGCCGGCGGCCGCCCCGCGGCGCCGGCCGGGGGATGTAGACTTAGGGGACCGCGTCTGATGAGGATGGACCGCCCTCATTAACTAGCGTGCGCAATCTGTTAGTGACGGAACGGCTGAATTTCAAGCGAACAGCCGCACCGTTGGCGCCCTCATCGGGTATGAAAACAGCGCCGAGTTCCTCGAGCGTGATCTTAAGGATTGCCAGGGTCGAATCGTCGGGCGTGTGGACGCCGCGTTCGAACATCTCAATCACGTCCTTTCGGATTAATCGATCGCGAGGCGAGCGTGGAACGGCTCACCTGCACCAGGGCGCGTGCAGCCTTGCAAAGTGCTCCGGTAATCATTGCATCCTCCGTTAAACTAATGCAACTGCAGCGGCGGTAAGCGAGCCTTTCATGAAGCTCGTTGTAGACGTAGAGCCTTATGAGCCGCCGCGATGGAAGCAGAGTACGGCCCCTGCGGAGCGGCCGCCTCCGATCGCACTGACCCAACGGCTGCTTTCAGGGCGTTACGAGATGCCTTAGCGAGCGACCGCAGTCCACCGATAGTGTTCTCTAATGGGTCAAGGACGGCGGCTCGGTTATGAGCATTGTCGACGCTTTCGGGTGCCTGGGTT